>NZ_NQYG01000035.1:0-55698 GCF_002878485.1 Pseudomonas sp. AD21 | reverse complement strand
AGTTCGAAGAAGTTGTCATGCCGCCCGACTTGTTCGACACCGAGTACCTCGCCCCAGATCTGCGCCAGCGTGGCTTCGACTTCACCTTGCGGCGCGACGTAAGGCCGATTGATCACCGCGTCTGCCCCCGGTTCCGGCAGGGCTTTTCGGTCGATCTTGTCGTTCGGCGTCAGTGGCAAGGCGTCGAGTTGCACGAATGCGCCGGGCACCATGTACTCGGGCAACCGTTCCAGCACATGCGCGCGCAAGGTCTCCAGACTGGGTTCTTCTACGCCGGAACGCACGGTATACCAGGCCACCAGACGCTCGTCGCGCACCATCACCACCGCTTCGCGAATCGCCGAATGCTCGATCAGCCGCGCCTCGATTTCTCCTGGTTCCAGACGTAAGCCACGCAGCTTGATCTGGAAGTCGTTGCGGCCGAGGAATTCCAGCTCGCCATCGTTGGCGTAGCGCACCAGATCGCCGGTGCGGTACAGCCGATCACCGGCTACAAACGGGCTGTCGATGAAGCGTTCGGCCTGCATCTCCGGCAAACCGTGATAACCCCGCGCCACGCCGACACCGCCAATGTGCAGTTGACCGCTGACGCCTTGTGGCACCGGTTGATCGTAGGCGTCGAGCACGTACAGGCGGGTGTTGCTCAGGGCTTTGCCGACCGGCACCACGTTGTCCGGCACCGGCATGTGCGGTTCCAGCGTCCAGCCGGTGCTGTCGACCGTGGTTTCGGTCGGGCCATAGACGTTGTGCAAACGCACCCACGGCAGCCGCGCACGTACCTGACGCGCCAGCGCGGCACTGAGTTCACCGCCGCCGTTGAGCACGTCGGTGAGACTGGTGCACTGCTCGACGTCATCCTGCTCAATAAACTGCTGCAACAGCGCCGGTACGAACTTGACCACCGTCACTTGATGCTCGCGAATGGTCTGCACCACGTACGCCGAATCGCGGTTGCCATCCGGCTGTGCCAACACCAGACGCATTCCGGAACACAGCGGCCAGAAGATCTCCCACACCGAACTGTCGAAGCTGAACGGGGCTTTTTGCAGCAGCGCGCCGTGCTCGGTCGGCGGACTGAGCTGCGAACCCCAGTGCACCATGTTGCAGGCGCTGCGGTGTTCGATCATCACGCCTTTGGGCAGCCCGGTAGAACCCGAGGTGTAGATCATGTAGGCAAGGTTCGAAGCGCTCAGGCCCGGCACCTGCGGATTGCCTGCTGGCTGCTGCGCCCAACTGCCGCGATCAAGGTCGATCAGCGCCACACCCGGTTCGCCCAGCAATTGCCGCGTGGCGCCATGCACCAACAGGGCGACCGGCGCGCTGTCCTGCAACATGTAGTTGAGGCGTTCCAGCGGATAGTCCGGGTCCAGCGGCACATAGGCGCCGCCGGCCTTGAGGATGCCGAGCAGACCAACCACCAGATCCAGCCCGCGCTCGACGCAGATCGCCACTCGCGCATCCGGCTGCACACCCAGTTCACGCAAGTGATGGGCCAGACGGTTGGCGCGTTCGTTGAGTTCGCGATAACTCAGGCTGCGTTCACCGGCCTGCAGCGCGATGGCATGCGGTTTACGCCGCGCCTGGGCTTCGAACAAGGCATGCAGCGGCTGCTCCAGCGGGCAGTCGACCTCGGTGGCGTTGAACGCGCTCAGCAAGCGTTGCAACTCCTCGGGCTGCAGGATCGGCAAGCGGTTCAACGGCTGTTGCGGCGCCTGCTCCAGCGCCTGCACCAAGCCGCTCAACGCCGCTTGCATGTAACCGCAGATCCGCTGCGCGCCGATCTGCGCCACAGCCCGACCGGTGAGGCGCAAGCCGTTGCCATAATCATCCACGCTCATGGTCAGCGGATAGTTGGTGCGTTCTTCGTTGGCCAGGGTTTCGATGCCTTGCCAGGATTGCCGCGAGGGTTCCAGCAACTCCGATTCATCGCTGTGCCGGTAGTTAAGCAGCGCGCTAAACAGCGGCGACGGCGACGCCACCCCACTGCAACGCTGGGCCAGCGCCAATGAAGCGTGTTCGTGCCCAAGCAGCGCGGTCAGCCGCGCGTGGGTCGCGCGCACGGCGTCCAGTACTCCGGCGTCGACGTCGATGCGCAGCGGCAAGCTATTGATGAACACCCCCAGTGCCCGGTCAGCGCCCTCGCCGCCCTGCATGCGCCCCATCAGCACCGTGCCGAACACCACGCGTTGCTGGCCGGACGTCGCCGCCAGCACCCGCGCCCACGCCAGATGAATCAGGCTTGCGACGCTGACACCGGCCTGGCGCGCCTGATGGCGCAAACGCTGATACACGTCTGCCGGCAGCGCCTGCTGCACTTCGTCGATGCCGCGTCCGTCGCCCTGCACTTCTTGCAGACCGAACGGCAGAGTCGGCTCGTCGATGTCCGCCAGTTGCTCGCGGAAGAATGCCTCGTGCTCCTGCTCGCTGACGCCCAGTCGCGCCTGCGCCACATAGTTGCGATACGGCACCGGCGGCGCCAGCGCCACGACGTGCCCCGACAGACTGGCCTGCAACTCGCCGCGCATCACTTCGAGGGCGATGTGGTCCATCGCCAAGTGATGGAACAGCAAAATCCCCACCACCCGGCCCAGCGCCGGATCCGGCGCATACACCAGACGCATCAACGGCGCCTGACTGACGTCGAGGCGATAACGTCGGGCGTTGAAGCGCGCGTGCAACTGCTCGAGGATCGGCCCGTCAAGCGGATCAAGTTCGACTTCCTGCAACGGCAGCAGCGCGTCGCGCCACACCACCTGCACCGGCGTGGTCAAGCCTTCCCAGACCACCGCCGTGCGCAGAATATCGTGGCGCGCCATGACCTCGCGCAGCGCCGCAGCGAAGGCCTCGACGCGCTCGCTACTGTCGAACGCCAATTGCGATTGCAGCAGGTACGGATCGCCCTGCGCGGCGGTGATGTGGTGGTAGAGAATGCCTTCCTGCAACGGCGCCAGCGGATAAATGTCCTGCACGTTGGCCGCCCCGCCCGGCACCGTGGCGACGACCCGCTCGATGTCCGCCTGCTGCAGTTGCACCAGCGGCAGCATCGTCGGAGTGATGTGCGTGCAACCGGCGACGATGCGATTGGCCGGCACCTCGATTTCGCGCCCGCTGCCGACCGAGGCGGCCAGCGCCGCAAGGGTCGGCTGACTGAACAGCACGCGCACGTCACTGCTCAAATCGAGCTGACGCATGCGCTCGATCAGAATCACCGCCAGCAACGAATGCCCGCCCAGCTCGAAGAAATGGTCGTGACGCCCGACGCGCTCGACTTGCAGCACTTCTGCCCAGATCTGCGCCAGGGCGATTTCGACCTCGCCTTGCGGCGCCTGGTATTCGCGGCGGATCAAGTCGTCCGGGCCAGGGACCGGCAGTGCCTTGCGATCCACCTTACCGTTGGCGGTCAGTGGCAGCGCCGGCAGACGCACGTAGGCGCTCGGCAGCATGGCGCTGCTCAGGCGAGTCTTCAGGTGCGCGTGCAACTGGTTGATGTCCAGCGGCGCTTGCTCGGTAAACCACGCCAACAACTGACCATCGCGCACCAGCACCACGGCCTCGCGCACCGCCGCATGGCTGGCAAGTGCGCTCTCGATTTCCCCCGGTTCGATACGCACGCCACGGATTTTCACCTGATCGTCGTTGCGCCCCAGATACTCCAAAGTGCCGTCGGTACGCCAGCGTGCGAGGTCGCCAGTTCGATACAGCCGCGCCCCCGGTTCGTTGCTGAACGGATCGCGCAGGAAGCGTTCGGCGGTCAGGTCCGCACGGTTCAGGTAACCACGAGCCACCCCGGCCCCGCCGACGTACAGCTCGCCGGTCACGCCCAGCGGCACCGGTTGTTGCTGCTCGTCGAGCAAATACACCGTGGCGTTGCTCACTGGCTTGCCGAGGTGCAGCGCCTGCCCCGCGTCAATGCGCCCGGAGGTCGCCACCACCGTGGCTTCGGTCGGGCCGTAGTTGTTGATCACCGCGAACGATTGCTGGCGCGGGAACTGCCGCAGGCGATCACCACCGATCAGCAGCGTGCGCAAGGTCGGGTGATCGAGTTGGCGGTTGAACGCGTATTCGGCGATCGGGGTCGGCAGAAAACTGACGTCCAGCGGCTGCGCACGCCACCAGTCGAGCAGCGCATCGATGTCTTCGTTGCCATCGCTGGCGGGCGCCAGGTGCAGGATCGCGCCCACGCACAGCGCCGGCCAGACCTCCCAGGCCATCGCGTCAAAACCGAACCCGGCGAGGCACGAGGTATGGCTGCCGGCATTCAAGTCGAAAACGTCAGCGTGCCAATCCACCAGGTTGCACAGGGTCCGGTGCTCGACCATTACCCCTTTGGGCAGGCCGGTGGAGCCGGAGGTGTAAATCACGTAGGCGAGGTTTGCCGGGGTCAGTGTGGGCACTCTCGGCGCGCCGAGGTTGGCGGCGGACCAGGTCTGGCGATCAAGCTCGATCACCGGCATCGACAACGCTGGCAGATGCCCGCGTAACGCACTCTGGGTCAGCACTGCCAGCGGCGCGCTGTCGTCCAGCAGATAGCTCAGGCGCTCGGTCGGATGCGCCGGGTCGAGTGGCACATACGCGGCGCCGGCCTTGAGAATCGCCAGCAGCCCGACCAGCGTGTCGAGACCGCGCCGGGCGACGATTGCCACCCGGTCATCCGGGCGCACACCGAGATCGAGCAGATGATGAGCGAGTGCGTTGGCGCGCTGATTGAGCTCGGCATAGGTCAGGCATTTCCCTTGCTGAACCGCCGCCAGCGCCTGCGGCCGTTGCAGCGCTTGAGCCTCGATTCGCTGCTGAATCGTGGTCACGCTCGGGTAGTCCACCCGCGTCGCATTCCACTGTTGCAGCAGCGCGACTTCTTCAGGCGTGCTCAGGCTGAACGCCGTTATCGGCAGGTTCACCGCCTCCAGTCCTTGTTCCAGGATCAGCAGCCAGCGTTCGGCCAGCACCTTGACTTCATCGGCACTGAAATACGCCTCGCTATAAATCAGGTACAGACGCGCGTCGTCGTTGGCCAGATTACTCAGCAGGTGCACCGCCAGCGGCGTCGCCTCTTCCACGTTCGAGACCTTGGTGACCCGCGCCAGCGCCTCGCCGTAGCGGTAATCGTGGGTGTCCTGCTCGTAGGAAACGGTCAGTTCGAACAGTTGCGAGCGGTCCTCCCGCAGCAGGCCCAGGGCACGGTTCATCTCGCTCAAGGGGAAGCGCTGATGGCGGAAATCCTTTTTCAGTTCATCACGGATTGCCCTGATCAGCTCACCGAAGGTCTGTTCACGGCCAAAGCCCATGCGCACCGGGCTGATTTGCGCGAACAGCCCGAGGGTGGATTTGAACCGTGCACCGGAACGGTTGAGGATCGGCAGCCCCACCACCCATTCGTCACGCTGCGCGGTGCGGCTGAAGTACACGTGCAGCGCTGCCAGCAGCACATGGAACGCCGAGGCAGCAAACTCCCGGGCCACCTGCTTCATGCGCTGGTGCAGCAGTGCCGGCAGGGGCTGCGCAAAAACCTGCGTCTGCGCATCAGCACCGGCCAGACTCTGTTGATGGCGCGGCAGCAGCAACGGCTCGGGCAATTGTCGGTATTTGTCCAGCCAGTAGGCACGGTCCAGCGCATAACGGGGCGAGCCGTGATAGCGCGCATTGTCTTCGATGAAGTCAATGTACGACGGCGCCGAAGCCGGTGCGGGCTGACCGTGCGCCAGGGCGTTATAGATCTCGTCCAGTGACTTGAGCATCTCGCCAAAGCTCCAGCCATCGACAATCAAGTGATGGGCCAGAATCGACAGCCAATGCCGCTGCTCGTCGAGGCGGATCAGCAGAAAACGGAACAAGGGATCGCCGTCCAGCACGAAGGGCTGATCGATGCGCTGCTGAATCAATGCCCGCGCTGCCGACTCCGGGTCGGCGTGCGCCGACACATCATGAATCGGCATCGGCGCCGGCAATGCGTGGGCAAACCGCTGCAAAGGCAGGCCATCGACACCGGCGCCCGGCAACAGGATCGTACGCATGGCGTCATGCCGGGCCACCAGACCTTCGAGGGCCGCCTGCATACATGCCGGATCCAGTGGGCCGATCAGGTCCATATCCCCGCCGATGTTGTACAACGGCGAATCGCCGCGACTCAGCTGATCCAGCCAGATGTCCAACTGCGCAGCAGTCAGCGGATACGTCTGGAGCGATGCGGACGGGGTGTCCACCGTCGGGGCAGAAATAGACGGCATAAGATCCTTCTCATGTGATTTTGCGCCTATTCAAGCATCGGCCCCGGCGCCGACATGACACGTGAAACCCGGACAACCCGGCCCCCTGCGCAGGCCTGTCAGCACCTGCCGCACCTAAATACGTCGGAAGTTTGTAAAAGTTCGGAGAGGAAATACTGAAAAATTTGTAGGAAAAATGCCACACGCCAGCGCTGCCATCGACCTGCGCAGAGCGCCCACAACAACATGACGCCCCCGGTTTTCAGGGCTTTGGCGTGACCAAACAGTCACACAAACCCCGTCACCTGTACCAGGCACCGTCAGAAGCCCGGCGCCAACTTTCAGAAATGATGGCACTTTGTGTCCCCGGTTTCCCCTACAGACGCAGGGCAAAACCATAGGCTTAAATCCCGCCCCAGATCAGTTTCAAGGAAAGGCGATTGCGTGGGCGGCTTTTGCATAAACAGCGGACGACTCGGTGATGACTCGGAACCAGGGATGACAAGGATATGAATCTGACCGGCAGCATTCGCAACATGGAAAACCCGCATTTCTACTGGCAACTGGGCGAACTGATTGCCAGCACCGGCGACGATCATTTCGCCAGCAACCTGTTCCAGTTGGTCGACACGCTGGTGCCGGTCAATCGGGTCGATCTCAGCGAATGGACGCTGGACGAACGCCAGGCCAGCGTGGTCGAGATCAAGGCGCTGGGCAGCGCAGGCCTGCCGCAGACCTTCCCACCGCCGGATCCGTTGCAGCGCCCGGACGATCATCCGTTGTTGCAAAAGATGATCGAGATGAATGACTCACTGCTGATTCAACTCAAAGCGTCGCTCCAGCCCCGACATCCGCAGCACAGCGTGCACCAGTGCAATCTGGTGTCTCGCACCTCCAACCGCCGCTGTGTCATCTCGTTCTATCGACCGCATACGCAACGGGTGTTTTCCCTGCCGGAGCTGTCGTTTCTCAAAAGCCTGTCCGACACCCTGCTGCCACTGATCGAGCGCCACGCACACCTCAGTCGGCAGATCATCGCCAAGCAGCCGCGCCTGCCATTGGCCGACCTGGAGCAGGCGCCATTGCAGCAGGTGTTCGATGAGCGTCTGGCGCTGGGCGGCATCGTCCTGTCGGCCCGGGAAAAGGAAGTCTGCCTAGGGCTGCTGACTGGCGGCACCGTGCCGCAACTGGCCGAGAAGTTGCGGGTCAAGAGCAGTTCGGTCGAGACCTACCTCAAGCGTGCGACCGCCAAACTCGGGGTCAGCGGGCGGCATGGCCTGGCGCGGTGGATGGCCGGGGCCTGATCGAAAAAACCCTTGATCAACATTTTCCAATGGGGTGAGGGATTCAGTGCCCTGACCCGACGGTGCCGACACCGGCACGCCTTTTTCTGCATGAGAACGTTCGATGTTGCGCACCTCCCTGTTGTCCTTGGCCGTCCTGCTGGCCGGTTGCTCGTTGGTTCCCGAATACCAGCGCCCTGCCTCGCCGAGCGCTGCGCAGTATCCGCAAGGCAGGGTTTACCCGGCACAGACACTGGCGCCAACGCGCACCGAAGACTGGCGCACGCTGTTCAACGACCCGGCGCTGCAACAGTTGATCGAAAGCGCGTTGGTGAACAATCGCGACCTGCGGGTGGCGGCGCTGAACGTCGAGGCGTTTCAGGCGCAGTACCGGATCCAGCGCGCCGACCTGCTGCCGGCGCTGTCGGCCAATGCCAGCGAATCACGCCAGCGCCTGCCGCCCAGCGTGACCCGCAGCAAAGCCATGATCAATTCGACCTACGCGGTGAACCTGGGCGTCAGCGCCTATGAACTGGATTTCTTCGGCCGGGTGCGCAGCCTCAGCGAGCAGGCGCTGCAGACCTGGCTGGCGACCGAACAGGCGCGGCGCAGCGCCGAGCTGAGCCTGGTGGCCAACGTCGCCAACGCCTACCTGACCTGGCGCGCCGATCAGGAGCTGCTCGAACTGACCCGCCAGACCCTCACCGCCGATGAACAGAGCCTGCGCCTGACCACCCGCAACCGTGACGCCGGCAAGTCCTCGGCGCTGGAACAGGCGCAGGCCAAGACCAGCGTCGACAGTTCGCGAGCCAATCTGGCGCGCTATCAGCGCCAAGTGGCACAGGACCTGAACAGCCTGACGCTGCTGGTCGGCACTCAGGTTCCCGCGACGTTGCCCGCGCAACCGCTGTCCAGCGATCTGCTGCAACAACTGCCGGCCGGGCTGCCGTCGGACCTGCTGCAACGGCGCCCGGACATTCTTCAGGCCGAGTACAAACTCAAGGCCGCCAATGCCAATATCGGCGCGGCGCGGGCGGCGTTTTTCCCCAGTGTCAGCCTGACCGCGAACGCCGGCACCTCCAGCCGCGATCTCTCCGGGCTGTTCAGCGCCGGCTCCGGTGCCTGGACTTTCCAGCCGCAAATCAACCTGCCGATTTTCAATGCCGGCAGCCTGCGCGCGAGCCTGGATTATTCGAAACTGCAAAAAGACGTGGCCGTCGCCGAATACGAGAAATCGATTCAGACCGCATTCCAGGAAGTCGCCGACGGCCTTGCCGCTCGAGGCACCTATCAGCAACAACTGCAGGCGCAGCGCGACCTGGTGCAAGCCACGCAGGACTACTACAACCTGGCGCAACACCGTTACCAGAACGGCGTCGACAGCAGCCTGACGTTTCTCGACGCACAGCGTTCACTGTTCAGTTCGCAACAGGGTTTGATCACGGATCGGCTGGGGCAACTGGTCGCCGAGGTCAACCTGTACACCGCGCTGGGCGGCGGCTGGCGGGCCGATGAGACTCGCGCGCAGTAGTCACTCGTCACTTTTTCTTACACCTTTTGTCGCCCGATCCTACGCTGCGCGGCGATCCGCGGCCGGCGGTTGCCTGCAGTTTGGTATCATGCGCCGCTTTTACGGTTAACCCCCCGCCAGTCCTGCCGACTGACGGGCTGCAAAAGGCGGTATTAGATGACGGCTTTGTTGACTCGCCGCAAGGTGCTTGCGGGAATGGGCGTGCTGGGCCTGGGCCTGCTCGCCGGCTGCGACACCCGTGGCCAACTGTCGTACAAGTACGGCAAGGACCTGAGTGACAAGATCCTCGGACGCACCTTCAAACTGAAGAACACCGACGGCGAAACCATGACGCTGTCGAGCTTCCGCGGCCTGATGCCGATGATCTTCTTCGGCTTCACCCAATGCCCGGCGGTGTGCCCGACCACCCTCGCCCGCGCGGCGCAAATCAAGAAACTGATGGGCAAGGACGGCGACCGTCTGCAGGTGATCTTCATCACCCTGGACCCGGAGCGCGACACGCCGCAAATCCTCGACGCGTATGTAAAAGCCTTCGACCCGAGCTTCGTCGCGCTGTACGGCACGCTGGAAGAAACCAAGGCCACGGCCAAGGAATTCGACGTGTTCTACGAGAAGGTTCCAGCGGGCGACACTTACACCATCTCCCACACGTCCACCAGTTACGTCTACGACTCGCGCGGCCAACTGCGCATGGGTCTGTCTGTATCGCTTTCGGCACAAGAGTGCACGGAAGATTTGCTCACCGTTATGGAGGTCTGCTGATGCACCCCGTTCTGAACAACATCAAACGCGCCGTTTTCGGTCTGTCCCTGCTGGGCCTGGCATTTCAAGTCTCGGCCCAGACCAAGGTCGACGACGCCTGGGTGCGTGCGACCGTGCCGACCCAATCGGCCAGCGGCGCGTTCATGACCGTCACCGCCGACAGCGACAGCAAACTGCTGAGCGTTGCCTCGCCAGTGGCCAAAGATGTGCAGATCCACGAAATGTCGATGAAGAACGACGTGATGAGCATGGGCCCGGTCAAATCGGTCGACCTGCCGGCCGGCAAAGCCGTCAAGTTCGACCCGAACGGCTACCACGTGATGCTGATGGGCCTGAACGGCCAGCTCAAGGAAGGCGAAAGCGTACCGCTGACCCTGACCGTGGAAAACGCCAAGGGCGAGAAAGAAACCGTTGAAGTGAAAGCCGAAGTCCGTTCGCTGACGCACATGGAAGGTCACGATCACAGCAAGATGCATTGATCTGACTTTGCGGCAATAAAAAAGGGGCGGCCTGATCGATGATCAGGTCGCCCCTTTTTTTGCGCGTTACACCTCTCGCGCAATCGCGCGGGTAATCTTGTGTCTGGCCGCCTGGACGTTGCCCGGTTTTTCAATGTGCGCCAGCAGAGCAGGCATCACTCGATCCTGCCATCGAGAAGTGAACGCAGCCGCTATGTTCATTAATGAGTCGTCGGCGAATAACTGTCCCACTTCCCGTCGTTCAAAGATGTCGCGCCAGCAACCGCGTGATCCTGCGCCGAGTCACTTCACGCACATAACGCTTGCTCAATTTCTCCAGGTGCAGATCCAGGCCACTGACCAGAAGCATTTTGCGTTTGGCGCTCTCGGCTTTCAGCAGGTAGTAAACGACAAAGCCCGCAGACGCGCCCCACCAATCGAAGTAAGCCCCCGCCACTGCGGAAGTCGCCAGGCAGGCAATAAACGGGAGGATGATTCGGCTGCGAGGAAAGAATTCCTGGTGAAGTACTTTCCCCTCCGACAGCGGCGTGAGTCGGCCCTCGCAGTGGTTGAACACACAGATCGCGCTCCTGAGCTCGCCGCCTGGCACGCTGCCGTAGAGCACCGATATCTCATGGCCCCGCTTGACCTGCAGGTCCTTGTCGAACAGATCCAGCGGCAGGTCACCCTGTGCAGTCCTGACCCAATATCGATCCTGACGCCCGCCGGCAGGCATCATAAACCGCTCATGGCGAACCATCGTTCCTTTGAAATCAGCGAACTCGACGACAACCTTTTCACTCTTGAACGCTCGCATGGCTAATTCTGGCATGTCGTCATCAATGCTTTCGAGCCAATGCGTCACGCACACTTTGCCGAGACATCCCCGAGCTGGAACGTGGCACGGCTTGATCCACTCTCGGCTGTGCCAGCAATTTCTTGCGCTCTGCCACCTGGCGCCAGTGGTAGCCGAAATATCCGGCTGCAACGACAAACCCCAGCCAACCGAAAACCGAACCCACGAAAAACCACAGCCCAAGGGTGATCAGCACGGTTTTCCAGGTGAACAACTTCAGGCTGTCATCGACCGGCACCGTTTCAACCGGCGTCTGTTGCGCCACTGGAATCTGCTGCACCCCATCCAGATCAAAGCGCAGAGCGAAATCCGCACCGGGCACCTGGATGTCTATTTGATTGCCTTCAGTGGTATGCACCCGAACCTCGCCATTGACCACCGACACCGAGCTGAAACTGATCTGGGTTTCATGGTGAATCTCGCCGTTGACCACGGTCACGACCGTTCGTTGTTGGCCATTGGGGGGCGCGCGCATGTCGATTCCTTGAGAGTTCCACGCCGGGCGACGTGCAAAGGGAAAATCCGTTGGGCTCGAATGCTACTGAGTGGCCATAACGTTGTCCAGAAATGCGGCCAGCGTGGGCCTGCAACTGGGAACCTTAAACAGCCTGAAACAATAAATCCGCCGCCGAGATCACCCCGTCCACTCGCTGCTATCGGGCTGACACGAACGCGGGGCATGGCTTCAAGGCCTGCGCCGCGCTCACGCGAGCAGATCAGCCCTGAGTTTAAAAGGGCGATCAGACAGCCCACCCTTGGTATCATCGCGCACACTTTTATGACGGTTTGATGGCTGGAAGGTCTTTTTGTGAGCGTTCTTTTTCGTTGGTTGCGGCAGCCGCAGGCCCGCCTCTTTTCCCTGATTCTGCTGGTACTGATCGTACCGGTGTGCCTGCGCGCGGTGCTGGGCTGGTCGTCGCCGCTGGGTTATTTGTCCGATCTGGCGATTGGCAGCCTGCTGCTGGTGTTGCTGCATCGCCGTGCCTGGTGGCTGGCGTTGCCGTTGTTGCTGTTCTGGGGGCTGCTGGCGGTGGCAACGGCCGAGCTGGTCAGCGCGGTCGGCCGACTGCCGAACCCTGCCGACCTGCATTACCTGATTGACCCGCAGTTCGTGGAAAACTCCACCGGGGGCGGCCTTGCCCATCCTGCCGTGGGCGTCATTCTGGGACTGGCGCTGATCATTTGGTTAGCGACCCGTTTCGCCAATCGCAGCCAAACCGCGCCTGCCCTGCCCCGTGCGGTGTGGGCTGCACCGGCGCTGTTGTTCGCCGCGCACTGGGGCGTGCAAACCCTGTGGCCGAACGATCAGGACCCGTGGCGCCTGTACAACCTGCCGCACCAGTTGCTCGCCACGCAGGTGGCCGACTTGCAGTTGCAGGCCGAGGAATGGCTGGACGCTGACGTCGAAGAAGCCGCGCCGCAGATGACCGGGCTGACCGATCTGGACCTCAACGGACACAAGCTGCTGGCCGGGCCGGGGCAGGCGCGCAACGTGCTGATCATTACTCTGGAAGGCATTCCCGGCGCCTACATCCGCGCCAACCGCGAGGCGATCGGCAGCCATTATCAGGAAGACCTGATGCCCAATCTCAGCCGCTGGGCCGAGCGCGGCATGAACACTCCCGATTACGTGCTGCATACCCACCAGACCATTCGCGGCCTGTACGCCATGCTCTGTGGCGATTACGACAAACTCAACAACGGCACGCCCAAAGGCGTGGAAATGCTCACCCAGCACGAACGCAATCAGGCGTGCCTGCCGGCGCAGCTGCGGCAGAACGGTTTCAGCACCCACTACCTGCAAGGCGCCGGTCTGCGCTTCATGGCCAAAGACAAGATCATGCCGCACATCGGTTTCGATGCGACCCATGGCCTGGAATGGTTCACCAACGCCAACTACCTGGAGTTCCCGTGGGGCAAGGATGACAAGGCGTTCTTCGAAGGTGCGCTGGATTACGTCGGCCAACTGAAGCAGCAGAAGCAACCGTGGATGCTCACCCTGCTGACCGTCGGCACGCACCAGCCCTACTCCGCACCGGAGCAATACCTGGAGCGCTACGACACGCCGAAGCAAGCCGCCGTCGGTTATCTCGACGATGCGCTGGAGCAGTTCCTCAGCGGTCTCGAACGCCAGGGCGTGCTCAAGGACACGCTGGTGGTGATCACCTCGGATGAATCCCACGGCATCGATGGCGTTCGCCTGGCGTCGTCCTGGGGCTTCAACCTGACGCTGGCGCCGGAACACGAACAGCTGCCGCGGCTGAACGCCGGGGTCTACGGTCATGTCGACCTGAGCGCGTCGATCCTCGACTATTTCGACTTGCCGGTGCCGTCGGCGTTGAGCGGCCGTTCGCTGTTTCGCGACTATGACAGCGGGCGCGAAATCATGTCCTACACCAACGGCAAGATGCGCTATCACAATGGCCAGGGGATTTTCTCCGAGTGCGACATGCCGCGCCGTTGCCGCTACTACGAAAGTGCCGGGTTCATCGCCGACAGCGCCACCTTCAAGGGCAACGAAAGCAGCCAGCAGGCCCGGCAGATTGCCGCGCGCGCCATGGCGCTGGACCTGTCGCTGCTGCGCACGCCGCTCAATCAGCGCTATCAGTTCGGCAGCAACAACGTGATCCCGCTGCAGGCGCAGATCAACGATGACTGGGCCGACAACCTGATCGGCGCGCAATACCTGGAAATGCCCAAGGGCTCACACACCCGCGTGCGCCTGACCGTGCGTTCGGTGGATCCGCAGCAGGCAGCGTACATTCAACTCAAGGCCAAGGAGTTCGAACAGGACGTGCAACTGGGCCTGCCGACCGAGATGGTCGCCACGGCGGACCAGCCGCTGGAGATGGATTTCAGTTTCGACAACCCGAAACAGCGCAAGGCCTTCTCGTTCCACTTGCTGGGTTATGGGCTGGGGGCGGTCGAGGTCACGGATTTCAGTGTGATCACTGAATTGCCGGGACAGGAAGATCCACTCGATGCGCTGCCGGACGACGACACCGCGCAATCGAGTTGAGGACATTGCCCGCGTCACGCGACAGGCGTGACGCGGGCAAATGCAGCGTCAAATCAGAACGTGGTGCGCAACCCCACCTGAATGCTGCGCCCTTCGGCCGGCGCAATGTCGCGCAGGATCGAACTGGCGTAACGCACGGTCTGGTTGGTCAGGTTCTCGGCGTTGACGAAGGCCAGCCATTTGCTCTGGCCGACATCAAAGTGATAACCCACGTTGGCGCCCAGTGTGGTGTAACCATCGGTGCTGCTTTCGTTGGCCGGTACACGATGCTGCGAGCTGGCGTGCTCGATATCGATCCGCGCCTGCCAGCGATCCAGTTCCCACAGCAGACCGCTGTTCAAGCGCAGCGGCGCGATGCGCGGCAGGTCTTGGCCGTTGTCGAGGTTCTTCGCCCGGATGTAGTCGCCTGACAGCTCCAGGGCAAACTTGCCGTAGGCGTTTTCGCCAAGCGTCCAGCGATCCTGCGCTTCGATGCCGCTGAAGCGTGCGCGCACACCCGAGTAGGTGTATTCGGGAATGCCGCCGGCGTCCTCTTCCCCTTCGTCGTTCAGCGTGCGGCCAGTGCCGAGCAGGCCGATGTAATTGGAGAAGTGGCTGTAGAACACGCCGACGCTGCCCTTGTGCGTGCCGTTGTCGAAACGCAATGCCAGGTCGCTGGACACGGCTTTTTCTTTCGACAGCCCGGCGTCACCAACTTCATAGGTGCCGGTCGCGACGTGCGCGCCGTTGGCGTACAACTCGTAGAACGTCGGCGCGCGTTCGGTGTAGCCCAGTGTCGCGGCGACCGACCAGATCGGCGTCAGCGTGTACACCGCACCAGACGACAGACTGCCGGCGGTGAAACTGCTGGAGCGGTCGGCGTTGGCAAAACGCTCGTTGCCTTTTGCATCCGGATCGACCGTGGTGTGTTCCAGTCGTCCGCCGAGGGTGAACAGCAGTCGCTCGGTGGCCTGTAATTCTTCGAGAATGAACAGTGCACCGGCATCGGTATCGGTGTGCGGCACGAACGCCTCTTCGCCCAAGGCCGAGAATTCGTTACGGCTGACCTGGGCGCCGATCACCCCGTTGAACGGCCCCAGTGGCTGGTGCCGAGCCTCGACCCGTGCTTCGTAACCTTTGTTCTTGAAGGTGGTACCGACTTCGCCGCCCTCGATTTCCCGGTGCTCATAATCGGTGTAGCCCGCGTCGAGTTTGACCGAGCTGAACAGGCCGTCGAGGTTGCGAATTTCCGTGGCGAACGCGTAGTGCTCCTGCTGCATGCGGATGCGCACGTCGTCTTCGGCGGGTGAGCCGTAGTTCGAATCGTAATTGCTGTAGGACAGACCGGCGTAACCGTCATCCCAGGTGTAGGAACCGCCGATTGCGCCACCGTCCTGACGCCCGTCGCTGTTGGCCAGCCGATGCTTGCGCGAATCACCGTCGTCGTTGGCCCGCGCGGCGCCGGTCTTGGCGTAACCGGGAATCTTCAGGTCATTGAACTCACGGGCGCTGGCATCCAGGTGCAAGGCAAACTGACCGTTGCCGGCCTCCAGTTTCCCTGCGCTGCTGCGAGTCGTGTCTGCACCGCCGTAACGCAGCTCGCCAGCGCCGTGGATGCCGTCGATGGCCTCGGTGGGAACGCGATTATCGAACGTGTTGACCACCCCGCCGATCGCGCTGCCGCCGTACAGCAACGCCGCCGGACCACGGACGATTTCAACACGCTCGACGTTGACCGGGTCCAGCGGCACCGCGTGATCGTACGACAGCGACGATGCATCGAGCGCGCCGACGCCGTTACGCAGAATGCGAATGCGGTCACCGTCCTGACCGCGAATGATCGGCCGACTCGCGCCCGGGCCGAAGTACGAGGAGGATACGCCAGGCTGCTTGTTCAGGGTCTCACCGAGGCTGCCCTTCTGCTGGAACGTGAGGTCGTCGCCACTGAGGACGGTCGAGGGCGATGCCAGGGTCTGGTTGCCCAGCGGATTGCCGGTGATGACTTGCGGTTGCAACTCGAGCGGTTCGGCGGCGAACACCGGTGAGGCAAGCAGCAGCGCGGCGGCCAGAGGAGTCAGGCGTCGTTGAAGGGGCTGGGAACGGGCAGACATTTCAGAACTTCCGTGAGCAGAAAAGTAAGAATCGCTACCGGCGTTTTGCTAATGACGCCGGCAGAAACAGAATGAAATCTTTTTTATGTTATACAATAACATTTCTTTCTGTCATCCCGATTCTCGCAATTTGTTTTGCAGCAAGCGCTCAAGGACGCGGATCTGCAGCTTTGCTCTGAGGGCTTGGCTGCCTGCACAACGGCATGAAGTCGCTGAAAGACTGCGGCTATCGGCCTCCAATAGTCGGCCTATTAGCTGACTGCCCGAGTCGGGTCTAGCCTTACTAGTCCGAAGTCGGCACGAGCCGGCCATAGAAGACCTGATAAGGACCCGAACATGGCAAACGAATCGAAATGCCCGTTCAACCACGCCGCCGGTGGTGGTACGACGAACCGTGACTGGTGGCCGAATCAACTGAACCTGAAGATCCTCAGCCAGCACTCGCCCAAGTCCGATCCACTGGGCAAGGACTTCGACTACGCCAAAGCCTTCAAGAGCCTCGACTTCCAGGCGCTGAAACAAGACCTGCGCGCGCTCATGACCGACTCCCAGGACTGGTGGCCAGCCGACTTCGGCCACTACGGCCCACTGTTCATCCGCATGGCCTGGCACAGCGCCGGCACCTATCGAACCGCCGATGGCCGCGGTGGTGCAGGTTCCGGGCAACAGCGTTTTGCCCCGCTGAACAGCTGGCCGGACAACGTCAGCCTCGACAAGGCCCGCCGCCTGCTGTGGCCGATCAAGCAGAAGTATGGGCAAAACATTTCCTGGGCCGACCTGATCGTCCTCACCGGCAACGTCGCGCTGGAATCGATGGGCTTCAAGACCTTCGGCTTCTCCGGTGGCCGTCCTGATGTGTGGGAACCGGATGAAGACGTGTACTGGGGTTCGGAACACGAATGGCTCGGCGGCGACAGCCGTTATGGCAAAGACAAGGCCGCCATGCAGGAACCCGGTGACGGCACGCTGGTGGCCGAACCGGATTTGCACGGCAAAGAGCAAAGCCGTACCGATCAGGGCGAACGCAATCTGGAAAACCCGTTGGCCGCCGTGCAGATGGGCCTGATTTATGTGAACCCGGAAGGCCCTGAAGGCAACCCCGATCCGGTCGCTTCGGGTCGCGACATCCGCGAAACCTTCGGCCGCATGGCCATGAACGACGAAGAAACCGTGGCCCTGATCGCCGGCGGTCACGCCTTCGGCAAGACTCACGGTGCCGGCCCTGCCGACAACGTCGGGCCTGAGCCGGAAGCGGCCGGACTGGAAGAACAAGGCCTCGGCTGGCGCAACGCATTCGGCACCGGCAAGGGCGCCGATACGATCACCAGCGGCCTGGAAGTGACTTGGACCACCACCCCGACCCAGTGGAGCAACAACTACCTGGAAAATCTGTTCGGCTTCGAGTGGGAACTGTTCAAGAGCCCGGCCGGTGCGCACCAGTGGAAACCGAAAAACGGCGCCGGGGCTGGCACCGTTCCGCATGCGCATGATCGGAGCAAGAAACTCTCGCCGACCATGCTCACCTCCGACCTGGCGCTGCGCTTCGACCCGATCTACGAGCCGATCGCCCGACGCTTTCTGGCCAATCCGGATCAACTGGCGGACGCCTTCGCCCGCGCCTGGTACAAACTGATCCACCGCGACATGGGCCCGCTGTCACGCTACCTCGGACCGGAATTGCCCAACGAGGAACTGCTGTGGCAGGACCCGATTCCTGACGCCTCTCACCCGCTGATCGACAGCAACGATGCGCAGGCGCTGAAAAGCAAAGTGCTGGCGTCCGGCCTCTCGGTGTCGCAACTGGTGTCCACCGCGTGGGCGGCAGCATCGACGTTCCGCGGTTCAGACAAGCGTGGTGGCGCCAACGGTGGCCGTCTGCGTCTGGCCCCGCAGAAGTTCTGGCAGGCCAACCAGCCTGAGCAACTGGACAAGGTGCTGAAGACCCTCGAAAGCATTCAGAACGAGTTCAATGCCGGCTCTTCCGGGAAGAAAGTCTCGCTGGCGGACCTGATCGTGCTGGCGGGTAACGCCGGGGTCGAGCAAGCAGCGAAAAACGCCGGGCACTCGGTGTCGGTGCCGTTCAATCCAGGACGCACGGACGCGACTCAGGAGCAAACCGACGTCGAGTCGTTTGGTTTCCTCGAGCCGATTGCCGATGGTTTCCGCAACTACAGCAAGGGCAAATACACCGTTTCCGCCGAAGCGCTGCTGATCGACAAGGCGCAACTGCTGACTCTCTCCGCGCCGGAAATGACCGTACTGTTGGGTGGTCTGCGGGTATTGGGGGGCAACGTCGGGCAAAGCCGGCATGGCGTGTTCACCTCTCGCACGGAAGCGCTGACCAACGACTTCTTCACCAACCTGCTGGACATGGGCGTGGAGTGGAAACCAACCTCACGGGCAGCGGACGAGTTCGAAGGACGCGACCGCAAAACCGGCAGCGTGAAGTGGACGGCGACGCGAGTCGATCTGGTGTTTGGTTCCAACGCGATACTGCGCGCGCTGGCCGAGGTGTATGCCAGTTCGGATGCCAAAGAGCAGTTCGTGAAGGACTTCGTGGCAGCCTGGACGAAGGTGACAAACCTGGATCGGTTTGACCTGAAGTAGCTGACTAGACGCAACCCCTGTAGGAGTGAGCCTGCTCGCGATTGCGGTACATCAGATGACATCTCTGTGTCTGATTCACCGCAATCGCGAACAGGCTCCCCCCTGCAAAAGATCTGTGGTGGGGGCAGAATATGTGCTCACCCCAATAAAAACGGTGGGAGCGGGCTTGCTCGCGAATGCGGTGTATCAGTCAACATCTCTGTGTCTGACAAACCGTATTCGCGAGCAAGCCCGCTCCCACATTTCGTTATGCGTTACGCCAGGCTTTTGCTGACCACTTCGTACACGTCGCTCGACAACTGCCCCGAAGCCAGAATCCGCTCCAGCTCAGCCTTCATCAACGCCTGACGGGCGCTGTCGTATTTACGCCAGCGGGTCAGCGGCGCCAATTGGCGCGAAGCGATCTGCGGATTGAAGCCGTTCAACTCGATCACCAGATCCGTGAGGAAGCGGTAGCCCGAACCATCCGCAGCATGGAAGTTGATCAGGTTCTGCCCGGCAAACGCACCGACCAGCGCACGCACCTTGTTCGGGTTCTTGATGTTGAACGCCTTGTGCTGCATCAACGCCTTCACCCGCGCCAGACCGCCCGGCAAAGTACTGCCGGCCTGCACGCTGAACCACTGATCCATGACCAGCGGGTTGTCCTTGAAGTGCTCGGCAAAGCTCGCCAGCGCCAGCGCTTTCTGCTCGTCGAACGGCGAGTTGACCAGCACCGCCAACGCAGTCAGGCGCTCGGTCATGTTGTCGCTGTTTTCGAATTGCTCAAGAGTAGCGGCCAGTACTTCCGGCTTGCCGCTGAGCATCAGGTACGACAGCGCAATGTTCTGCAGCGCACGACGGGCGAAGTGCTCGGCCTCGGCCACGTACGGGGTTTTCTTCGACAAATCACGATTGGCCTGATAACGCAGCCACAGCGCTTCGAACAGGTTGTCCGCCAGTTGCTTGCGGGCAAATTCGCGAGCGTTATGGATCGCCTCGACATCCGCCACTTCGCTGATTTCGGTCAGGTAGGCTTCGCTTGGCAGCGAGAGCATTTCGGCGACCATGGCCTGATCCAGCGACTCATCGGACAGCACGGTTTTCAGTGCCGAAATCAGACGCGGGTCGAGCACCAGGCTCTCGCCCTTCTGCTGCTGGGCGATCAGCTCTTGCAACACCTGCACCGACAGTTGCTGACCGGCATCCCAGCGGTTGAAACCGTCGCTGTCGTGCTGCATCAGGAACATCAACTGGTCGCGGTTGTACGGGAAGCTCAGTTTCACCGGCGCCGAGAAGCCACGCAGCAGCGATGGCAGCGGGTGTTCGGCGATGTCGACGAAGGTGAAGGTCTGCTCGGCTTCGGTCACCGAGATCACGCGGCTGGTGCCTGGCGCCGCCGCTTCACCGGCCAGACGCAGGACAATCTCGTTACCTTTGCTGTCGAGCAGGCCCAGTTCGACCGGGATCACGAACGGCAGTTTTTCCACTTTGTCCGGGGTTTCCGGGCAGCTCTGGCGGAAGGTCAGGCTGTAGGTTTTCGCCGCCGCGTCGTAGGACTCGCTCACTGCCAGACGCGGTGTGCCGGCCTGGCTGTACCAGCGTTTGAACTGGGTCAGGTCGACACCGTTGGCGTCTTCCATGGCCTTGACGAAATCGTCGCAGGTCACGGCCTGGCCGTCGTGGCGTTCGAAGTACAGGTCACTGCCCTTGCGGAAGCCGTCGGCGCCCAGCAGGGTGTGGATCATGCCAACCACTTCCGAACCCTTTTCGTACACGGTCAGGGTGTAGAAGTTGGAGATCTCGATGAAGCTGTCCGGACGCACGGCGTGGGCCATCGGGCCGGCATCTTCGGCGAACTGGTGGGTACGCAGGTACGCCACGTCCTGAATGCGCTTGACCGTGGCCGAGTTCATGTCCGAGGAGAAACCGGCGTCGCGGAACACGGTGAAGCCTTCCTTGAGCGACAGCTGGAACCAGTCGCGGCAGGTCACACGGTTGCCCGACCAGTTGTGGAAGTATTCGTGGGCGACGATCGCCTCGACCCGCTGGTGCGCAGCGTCGGTGGCAGTTTCGGCGCGGGCCAGCACGGCGCTGGAGTTGAAGATGTTGAGGCCCTTGTTCTCCATCGCCCCCATGTTGAAGTCGTTCACCGCGACGATCATGAAAATATCCAGATCGTACTCGCGACCGTAGACCTCTTCGTCCCAGCGCATCGACTTCTTCAGGCTGTTCATCGCGTGCTGGCACTTGTCGATGTTTTCCGGTTCGACGTAGATGCGCAGCGCGACGTTGCGCTGGGTCATGGTGGTGAAGGTATCTTCGACGCACCACAGGTCACCGGCCACCAGCGCGAACAGGTACGCCGGTTTCATGAACGGATCTTCCCAGGTCGCCCAGTGCCGGCCGTCTTCGCCCGGGCCGGAGGCAATCGGGTTGCCGTTGGACAGCAGCACCGGATAGCTGTGCTGCTCGGCGACCACCGTGGTGGTGAACTTGCTCATCACGTCCGGGCGGTCGAGGTAATAGGTGATCTTGCGGAAGCCTTCAGCCTCGCACTGGGTGCAGAACATCGTGCCGGACTTGTACAGGCCTTCCAGCGCGGTGTTGGTTTCCGGGTGGATCCGGACGCTGGTGTCGACCGTGAAGCTGGCGCTGGCCGGTTGCAGGGTCAGGGTGTTTTCCGTCAGCTGATAGTCGCTGGCATTCAGTTCCTGGTCGGCCAGGGTCACCGACAGCAGCTCCAGCTGTTGCCCATCCAGCACCAGCGGCGGCAGGCCCGGGCCACGCTCAGGGTTGCGGCGCATCACCAGTTGCGCGTGGACCAGGCTGTGGTCCTCGAACAGCTCGAAGGTCAGGTGCGTCTCGTCGATCAGGTACTCGGGCGCCTGATAGTCCTTCAGGTAAATCATCTTCGGTTGTTCGGTGCGCATGCTGGAATCCTTATTGATGCACGGCGAGCTGATAGGCCGTGTATTTACGAATGTTGATCACGCCGGTGTCGAAGATCAGGTACTGGCCCTTGATCCCCAGCAGCGTGCCTTCGGCAATCGGGTTCTTGTCCAGGTTGAAGCTGACGATTTTGGCCGGGTATTGCTCGACCGGATAGCGGATTTCGAGAGGTTCTACATCGGTAATTGTCTGAATTGCCTGTAGGCCGAATCGCTGTTGCAGACCCAACAGGCCTTCGGCGCAGCTGTCGAACAGCTGATCACGCACCTGGGCCAGATCCACCGCCGCCGCGTCGCCCTTGAGCAGCGCGCGCCAGTTGGTCTTGTCTGCCACTTGGCTGCGAAACAGGTCTTCGACGAAGCCCGACTGCTGGCGCGTCGCCACACGCATGATCGGCAATGCCTGGCTCGCGCCCTGATCGAGCCAGCGGGTCGGCAGTTGCGTCGCACGAGTGATACCGACCTTGATCCCCGACGAGTTGGCCAGATACACCACATGATCGGTCATGCAGAATTTCTCGCCCCACGCAGGCTCGCGGCAGGTGCCAGCCTCGAAGTGGCAGCGCTCCGGGCTCATGATGCAGATGTCGCACTGCGCCAGTTTGGTCATGCACGGGTAGCAGTAGCCCTGGCTGAAACTGGTTTTGGTCTTGCGCCCGCAATGGGTGCAATGAATCGCCCCCAGGTATTCCAGACGCACCGTGCTGCCGATCATGGGGTTGACCGGTACCTCGACGTCATCCAGACGAAACGCGTACTGCACGTTTGGCCCGTCCAGGCGTGCCGACATTTTGCTGATTGCACCGCGGCCAATCTCGATCAATGGATAGCGTCCGACTTGAACAGGATGTTCGGCACTTCGATCGACTTCGACGCACATTCTTGCGGGCCCATGTAACCGGTGCGCTGGTCTTCAGGCAGGTTCTGGATTTCCCAGGCGATCATCGCCTGCAGCGACAGCTCACGCTGTTCGGCGGTGAGTTTGCCACCGTCGGACCACTTGCCGATCTCTACCGCCAGTTTCAGGCTCTCGTAGATGTCCGGGGTGATGTTTTTGATCATTTCGGCAAAAGACGACATGTTTGAACACTCTCCAATGAATGTCGCTAGTTTAACGGCGCTGAAGCGGCAAGGCACTGCCGGGCATCAGGTCGGCGAGCGGAGCGCCGGGCGCAATGCCCGGTGTCCTAGAACTCCCTTGAAAGTTTTACTTGGGTCAGCTCTTTCTCCAGCGCACGGCGGAAAATCTGCGGCGCGGTGAAGGTATACAGCGCGAAGGCCAGCCAAGCCCAGTCAATCACCTCGGCAGACCCGGGGTAGCCCTGGGCGGTGACGGTGATCACGGTGACGCGGTAAACCACAAACATCGCCAGCAACAGAATGATCGCGCCAGTCGCACTGCGCTCGGTCATCCAGCTGTTGAACCGCCACCAGAAGCCCATGAACACATTGCTGCGCGCTTTGACGGCGGTCAGCAGGCTCAGCGCCGAGACGTTGCTGGCATTTTCCTGCAGAGCCCAGATCGCGTGTTCGCGCGCACCGTTGATATCGCCCTGGCGCAGCAGCAAACGACCGAGTACAACCACGGCCCCGGCATGCCCGGGATCAGCCTGCAGCGCCTGACGGGCAAAACTTTCCGCCTGCTGCCAATGACCACAGGCCTGATGATATTCAGCCATCGCCACCAGGTTGGCCGGATCGTCAGGTTGCAGCTCGAGCGCTTTTTCCAGCAGCGCCTGACTCTGCGCCAGACGCCCGGTCAGTTGAAACAGATCCGCGAGGCTGCGGTAGTAGCGCGGCTCCGTCGGCTCCATGTCGAGCAGTTGCAGCAAGTGCTGTTCGGCGGTCTTGAACTGCCGCGAAGCCATGTCGATGTGCGCGGCGGCGTAATGCGCCAATGGCAAGGCCGGGTCCATCGCCAACGCCATCGAGACTTCGTGACGTCCGGCATGCAGGCGACGCATGTTGAGCAGACACAGCGCCAGTAATGCGTGGGCTTCGGCACATTCCGGATCATCGGCCAGCAGCTGTCGCAAGCTGTCGATGGCGCCGTCATTGTGGCCGGACTGCAAACGCTGATAGGCCACTTGCAACAGATAGGACGTATTCATCAGCTCACCACCAGGTACCAAAGGGTCGCCGGCACCAGCGTGACCACGATCCCTTTGAGCAGGAAAGCGCCAGCGAGCGCGACCAGCGGCGCGAAGCGATTGAGCACGCCGCCATAATATTGATACAGCTCGATGGTCGAGTTCTGCAGGGTGTACAGCACATAACCGACGCTGAGTTTCCACACCACCAGCACCAGCAAGGCGTACTGGATCTGTGCCTGAGTGCTCAGGTAGCCGTTGTTCAACAAGCTGATCAAGGCCAGACCGATGAGCACACTGCCCACGGCACCGACGCCAACCCAGATCCATTCACGCTTGCGCGTCGGGCTGCCCACCGCCACCGAGTTGAGCACGAACCACGGCAACCCCAGCCACAGCCCGCCCATCATCAGCGCCAGCAATGGCCAGAACGGCGACACGGCAAAACGCGCCAGGCCGCCCGGACGCGGCTCGTCTTCAATGCGGTAAATATTCTGGGTTCCCATCAGCGTCCCTTGCCATGTTTGTCGAGGAAGGCCAGCACTTCATCGTACTGATTGCCTTCATTGGCATAGCGCGCGTAGTTACGCGCGGTGGTCAGCCATTCCAGCGTCGTCGCGCGGACCTCTTTCAAAGCCTGCTTGAAGTGGCGGTCGCAGATCGGCTGCTCGGCGCCTTCGCTAATCGATTCTTCGATGGCTTCATCGGCAGCGGTTTCCACCAGCTCACTGAGGTCGGCACCGGAGAAGCCCGATGTGTGCCTGGCGAGGAAAGCGAAATCGATATCCGCCGCCACCGGACGGCCCTTGACCATCAGTTGCAGCATGTTTTCGCGGGCGGCACGATCCGGTGGCGGCACAAACAGCACGCGGTCGAAGCGGCCGGGACGACGGAACGCCGAATCCACCGACCACGGCACGTTGGTCGCGGCCAAGATCAGTACGCCGTGATTGTCATGGGTGAAACCGTCCATTTCCGAGAGGAACTGGCTGACCAGTTTTGACGACGTCGACTCACGGGTATTTGAGCGTTTGCCGCCCAGCGCCTCGACTTCATCGAAGAACATCACCGCCGGTGCCTGCGCCCGCGCCTGCTCGAACAGGGCATGCAGCTTGCGCTCGGATTCGCCGATATACATGTCCAGCACATCGGAAATCGCCACGTTGAAGAACTTCGCCTTGCACTCGCCAGCCGTCGCCCGCGCCAGCAGGGTTTTGCCGCAACCCGGTGGCCCGTAGAGCAGCACACCGCCACCGACGCGCTTGCGAAAGCGCTCGAACAGCCCGGGTTTCTGATACGGCAGGATGATTTTTTTATGGATGGTCTTCTTCAGATCGTCCAGACCACCGATGTCGTTGAAGGTCACGGTCTCGCTGTCGGGCACCAACAGGCGGCGCACTTCCGTCTGGTCGGTGTCATCGTTGGAGATCACGCGCAACTTCGGGCGACCTTCGCCAGCGGCAAAATCCACCACCGACACGTTCAAGCGACGCCACAGCGCCATGTCTTCCAGCGCCGGATTGGCACTGATGGCCGCGCGGTATTCGACCAGCGCTTCCTTGAGGCGATCCAGGTCGGCCAGTGCGCGTGCCCGCAGTAACTGCAGCGACGCGCCTTCACCGCCCGCCAGGCTAAGGGCTTTATCAGCCTGGCCGGCGGTCAGGTACAGCTGGGCGGCGATCGGCTTCAGTACCTCGGCTTCCGGCAGTTCGTGCAGGTCGGCGGGCACCAGCTTGAGGCCGCGCTCGTGGTCACCGCGCTCAAGGCAGGCCTTAAGCACCAGTGTGAGCAGCGCGACGTTTCCCGGCGAGGCGCGCAAGGCGGCCTCGAGTTGATCCAGCGTCGTGTCATCCATGGTGAATCCTTGTGACAGCCAGTTGCGAATTGAAATAGCAGAACGAGCAGGCCGCACTCATTGCAGCACCTCCGGCCGCTCGACATCGACCCAGACAAATTTATGCGGATCCAGACGTGTTTCCTGATCCAGACGATAGGCCACCAGTTTGCCGTAGAGCACCGCGCTGTAATCGAGACACGCGAGGTTCGGGCGGATCGGTGCCGGTTTGCCGCTGCGCCAGTAATGGCCGACGAACAGCAAAGGCTCGTCGACGCCGTAGCGCAGCAGGTTGTTTTTTTCGCTGGAGGTCAGCGGCTTTTGCGCCACCGGCTCCGGCAGAGCATCCGGCTGGAAGACGATGTCGCCGTAGGTTTTCGGGTCGTCTTCCCAGAACTTGGTGCGAAAGAACGAACGCACCAGACCGTCGCCGCTGGTCATGGTCAGGCCATCCGGCAGGCGCATGTCGGTGCCACGCAGCAGGCGGTCGAACACGGTGCAGGCGAAGCTGTCCGGGACCGCCGAGGCCTGCAGGAAGTGTTCGTCGATGCAGCCGTCGGGGAACAACGCGCGCAGTGGCTCGATCAGCCCGGCATCCCAGCAGGCATGCACCACGCGGAACCGCCCGGCGTCGACAAACAGCGGCAGCTCGTAGAACCAGCGCTGGAAATCGTGCCAGTCGCCGGAGTGACCTTCGAACTGGGTCAGGGTCTCGTGCAACAGACGCGCATGGCGCGGTGTGTGCTCGCGTACGAACTGCTTGCCGCTGCCCGGAGGGGCCGGCGTGCTCCAGCCCAGTGCGTTGAATTCGTGGTTGCCCATGATGCACAACGCCTGCCCGGCCTCGACCATGTCGTGGACGATGTGCAGCGCCTCGCGGATCCGCGGGCCACGGTCGATGATGTCGCCGACGAACACGGCCATGCGCGAGGGATGCCGCCAGACCCCGCCCTGCTTGTGATAACCGAGTCGGTCAAGCAAGTGTTCCAGGGTCAGGGCGCATCCGTGCACGTCACCAATCAAGTCATAACTGCGCGCGGGATCGAGCATCAGTCGCCTCCACCACCCAACTTGCTGCCCCAGCCGAGCTTGGTCCGGCAGACTTCGTAGTAGTTGTGGTCGAGCGGGTGAATCAGTCGCAGCTTCTGTGCTTTCTTGCTGACGGTGATGGTGTCGCCCGGCGCGCAGGTGAAGTGGTTCTGCCCGTCGCAGGAGACTTGCGGGTAAATCTGCATGTTTTTCGACACGACGATTTTCAGCTCACTGTTGCCATCGACCACAATTGGCCGGCTCGACAACATATGGGGGTACATCGGCACAATCACAATGGCATCGAGCTTGGGGTGCATGATCGGCCCGCCGGCGGACAGCGCGTAAGCGGTGGAACCGGTCGGGGTGGCGACGATCAGGCCGTCGGCCTTCTGGCTGCAGACGAACTGACCGTCGATGTACAGCTCGAATTCGATCATCCGCGTCGATTTGCCCGGGTGCAGCACCACGTCGTTCAGCGCATCGCCCTGGCCGATGGCCTCGGCATGCCGGCGAACCTCGGCTTGCAGCAAGAAGCGGTTTTCCACCAGGTAATGGCCATCGAGCACCTTGGCCACTTCGACTTCCAGCTCATCGGGGCGAATGTCGGTCAGAAAGCCGAGGCTGCCACGGTTGATCCCCAGCACCGGAATATTGTGTTTGGCCAATGCGCGAGCAGCGCCGAGCAGGCTGCCGTCGCCGCCGACGACGATGACCATGTCACAGACTTCGCCAAGCATCTTGCGCGACGAGGTCTGCAGGCCGTGGCCCGGCAGGACTTCGGCGATAGTGTCTTCGAGAATCACGTGCAGGTGACGATCGAGCAGAAAGCGTTTCAGTCGGCGGACGGTATCCAGCACCTGGGAACTGCCCAGGCGACCGATGATGCCGATATTACGAAATTGCTCCATGGGACCTCTGCGGACAATCGAAAACGCGAAAACCACGATTATGGGCGAAAGCCCGCCATAGACAAAATCCTTTCAGCCTCAGGGGTGCGCTCGTGTTTCAGGCTATGCTCGCAAGATGATCCTGTTTCCCGACCTGCTCCAGTTGCCACACCAATTACGCCATCCCGAAGTGCGGGATCTGGCGTGGGTGATTCTCGCCCCGCCGATGCTCGCGACGACGCCATGGCCGCAGCGTCATCCGCTGGCCGGCAGCGACTGGGTGAGCGACCCGCAGCGTCTTGAGCACTGGCTGCGGCAGCTGGATCGCGACAGTTATGGCTTGCTGCATTGGCTGTCCCAGGCGCGTACCCGGCGGCTGGGCTTGTATTACGAGCGGTTGTGGCAGTTTGCCGTGGAGCATGCGCCGGGCATCGAACTGATTGCCGCCAATCTGCCGATCCGCCGCGAAGGCCACACCCTCGGCGAGCTGGACATGCTGCTGCGCGATCGCGACGGCGTGCATCACCTGGAACTGGCGATCAAGCTCTACCTCGGCCCGCAGCATGGCGATGGGCATGATACGGCGCAGTGGCTGGGCCCGGGCTGTCACGATCGACTGGACCGTAAACTGGCGCACCTGGCCGAACACCAATTGCCGATTTCGGCGCGTCCGGAAAGCCGCGCGGCCTTGGCCACACTGGATATCGAAGTGTTCAGTGCGCAGTTGTGGCTGGGCGGGTATCTGCTGTATCCGTGGCCCGGCCAGGCCGAACCACCGAAAGGCGCGCATCCGCAGCATTTACGCGGGAGCTGGTTGCATCAGAAGGATTGGCCGGCGTTTGTCGCGCAACGTCCGGCCGGACGCTGGCAACCCCTGCCCCGGCATGCCTGGCTGGCGCCAGCGCATTACTCGGCTGATCAGACCTGGACTTTGGAGCATTTACGAATGTGGCTGGAAGCCCTCGAGCCGCTGGCCCCGGCACAACTGATGGTGCGCCTGATCGAGAATGCGCAAGGGGAATGGGAAGAGGCTGAGCGGTTGTTTCTGGTCTCGGATCTTTGGCCAAATGTGCCCGGCCAGGCCTGAAATTTTCAGTGCCTGACCCGGCCTCTTCGCGAGCAGGCTCGCTCCCACATTTGGACTGCATTTCAAATATGGGAGAGGTAACACATTCCCCTGTGGGAGCGAGCCTGCTCGCGAATGGGTCGACTCGGTCTAAAGTGAAAGCCGCAAAGCCAAAGCCGCCAACGTCACCAACAACACCGGCACCGTCAACACAATCCCGACCCTGAAGTAATACCCCCAGCCAATGTGAATGCCCTTGCGTTCCAGCACATGCAGCCACAACAACGTGGCCAGGCTGCCAATCGGTGTGATCTTCGGCCCCAGGTCACTGCCAATCACGTTGGCATAAATCATCGCTTCCTTGATCACTCCGCTGGCCTGACTGGCATCAATCGACAGCAAGCCAATCAACACCGTCGGCAAATTATTCATGACCGACGACAGCAACGCAGTCAGCACGCCCGTGCCCATTGCCGCGCCCCACACGCCGTGACCTGCGAACACATCCAGCCAACCGGCCAGATACCCGGTCAACCCGGCATTGCGCAGGCCATAGACCACCAAGTACATGCCCAGCGAGAAAATCACGATCTGCCACGGCGCCTCTTTCAGCACCTTGCGCGTGGAAATCTTGTGGCCACGGGCGGCGATGCCCAGCAACAGCGCGGCGCACACGGCGGAAATCGCACTGATCGGAATGCCCAGCGGCTCCAGCGCAAAGCAACCGATCAGCAGAATCACCAGCACCGCCCAACCGGCGTAGAACGTGGCTTTGTCGTGGATCGCGGTTTCGGGATGTTCGAGTTGTTCAGGGTCGTACGCCGATGGAATGTCGCGGCGGAAAAACCACAACAGCATGCCCAGCGTCGCGGCCACGCTGACGAAGTTGACCGGCACCATCACCGCTGCATAGCGGTTGAAACCGATGTGAAAGAAGTCCGCGGAGACGATATTGACCAGGTTCGACACCACCAGCGGCAGGCTCGCGGTGTCGGCAATGAAACCCGCGCCCATGACAAAGGCCAAGGTCGCCGCCGGGGAAAAGCGTAGAGCCAGCAACATCGAAATCACGATCGGCGTAAGGATCAGCGCTGCGCCGTCGTTGGCGAACAACGCCGACACCAGCGCGCCGAGCAGCACCATGAAGGCAAACAGCTTGCGCCCACTGCCCCGCCCCCAACGTGCCACGTGCAACGCGGCCCAATTGAAGAACCCGGCTTCGTCAAGCAGCAAGCTGATGATGATCAGTGCGACGAAAGTGCCGGTGGCGTTCCAGATGATCTGCCAGACCAGCGGGATATCGCTGAGGTGCACAACGCCGAAGATCAGCGCCAGCACGGCGCCAAGCGTCGCACTCCAGCCGACGCCGAGGCCTTTGGGTTGCCAGATGACAAGGGTAATGGTCAGCAGGAAAATCAGTGACGCAGCGAGCATTCGCAACAGCCTTCAAATTTCAAATGAGTGGAGATCCCCATGTGGGAGCGGGCTTGCTCGCGAAGGCGGTGTGTCAGACACAACGTTGTCATCTGACACACCGCCTTCGCGAGCAAGCCCGCTCCCACAGGATCTCTGTTTTACCGCTGCTCTGACCAGATTATTTTTTGTGTTGCTCTACGAACTGCCCATACGCATTGATGAAGTTCTGCAGGAACGGCTTGACCGACTCGCTCAATTTGCCCGCCTCGTCAAACGCCGAACCCGCGCCGCCCAGGTACGCTTCCGGCTGCTGCATGCATGGCACGTTGAGGAACACGAAGGATTGACGCAGGTGCTGGTTGGCACCAAAGCCGCCAATCGCCCCCGGCGACACGCTGATCACCGCCCCCGGTTTGCCACCCCAGACGCTCTTGCCATATGGCCGCGATCCCACGTCAATCGCATTCTTCAATGGCGCCGGCACCGAGCGGTTATATTCAGGGGTGACAAACAGCACCGCGTCGGAAGAGCCTACTTCCTGGCGGAAAGTGCTGTAGGCTGCCGGCGGTGAATCGCCGTCGATGTCTTCGTTATAAAGTGGCAGATCGCCAATTTCGACAATCTTCAGTTTGAGGTTCGCCGGCGCCAGCTCGGCCAGCGCCAGTGCGACCTTGCGGTTGATCGATGCTTTGCGCAGGCTGCCGACGACTACAGCGACGTTGTAGACATTGCTCATGGAAGACTCTCGACTGTCCGTGGGAAGAGCCAGTAGTTATAGATGATTCGATGACGGTTTCACCAGTGAGCGAGGGAAATTCCTCCATGCTGATTATTTTTTTCCTGTAGGAAAACTTACAGGGCTTGATGACGGTCTACCAAGCCGCAAATCAAGCGTTTTATCTCCAGAGGTTCTAAGCAGATGGCAGCAGTACTCGTCGGTCAGTTCCATGCAAGAGATGCGGAAGGCCGCGTTTATTCCGTGCATGAGTTCCAGGAATCCACCCCGTCGGCAGACGGTCTCACTGGCTCGGAGCCCGTTTACAAACTGGCCATCGGCGATCGCATCAGAAAGATCGATGAGCAAACGTTCGAACTGGTTCAGTCAGGCATCACCCTGACGCGCGAACCTGAGCCAACCGTTGCTTCATAACCGCGCGTTATGAGCAGAAGTCATGTGCGCAGACTTGGGGTAGGATTCAGCCACTGACCCACCTGCTGAACATGGACTTCACGCATGCGTTTACGTCATATCGAAGTGATTCAGGCGCTCTTGCAGACCGGTCACCTGGGCACCGCCGCCGAATGGCTGCAGCTCCCGGTGACCGAGGTCGAGGAGCGATTGCGCGAAGCCGAGAGTCAGTTGGGGTTCATGTTGTTCGCCAGCGTACGCGGCCGGCTGCAATCAACGCCTGAGGCGCGAGCGCTGCAAGTCGAGATCGCTCATGTCTATGAGGCGCTCGAACCTGTGCAGCGTCTGGCCAGCAGCCTCAAGCAATACCTCGCCCCGCCCCTGCGCATCATCGGCACGCCGCCGCTGGCGCAACAGCTGTTGCCACAAAGCATCGCGCTGCTGCGTCGGCGTTTGCCGGATGCACCTTGCCGTCTGCTCAACGCTGCCACTGACGACATCGTGCGCAGCCTGCTGCTGCGCGAAAGCGATCTGGGCCTGAGCCTGCACGACCCCGAACACCCCGACATCCATGCTCAGCCACTGGCCCATGGCAAGTTGCAACTGCTCGCCCCCCACGGCTGGCTGCAACCCAAGCAGAAATACATTTCCCTGCAGGACCTGGCCGGCCAGGCGATGGTCGGTCTCGAAGGTCAGGACCCACTGAGTCCGGCACTGGACAACAAGCTCCAGGCCCTGCGCCCGGCGCCGAGCATCCAGACCCGGGTGCAAACCCATCAGATGATGCGCAGCATGGTCGAGGCCGGCGAAGGGCTGGCCATCGTCGACCCGTTCACCGCCCTCGGCGCGCGGGCGGGTGGCCTGGATGTCTGCCCGTTGTCACCGGCGGTGCCAATCAGCCTGTATGCACTGACCTACCAACACAGCGCCACACCGGCGGCGATTCAGACCCTGCTGACGATCATCACGGAACAAGCCGAGGCGATGCTGGCGAGCTGAGCGGGTTTTCCAGCGGATTATCGAACAGTCGATACCAGAACAACGCGATTTCGGCGGTGTTCGGGTCAATGCCGCGATAACGCAGATGGTCGACGCCACCAATCTCGTAGCCGCAGCGCTCATACAGGCGACAGGCACCGAGGTTGTTGTTCTGGGTTTCGAGCATGATCCCCGGCAGCTTTTTCTTGCGACTCCAGAACTGCGCCACATCCAGCAACGCCTTCGCCACGCCATGCCGGCGCGCCGGCGCATGCACCGCCAGTTCGTCGATGTGTGCGAAACCGTTCCAGTTGGTGCTGATCACCAGATGACCGACCGGCTCATCGTCCAGATAAGCCATGAAAATCGCACTGTCGGCGGCATCGCGGTAGCTGCTGAACTCCTCGGGATCGATGCCATAGCATTTGCGGTACGGCACGATCGGTGTCACCGCCCACTGCGCCACCGGCTCGCCGATCACCGCTGCGCCATACGCAGCCACTTCGAAACTGAAGTCGCTGCCCCATATGTAGGCCGCAAAACCATCGTCGGCCACGCGCACCGACAGCCCTGGGTATTTCGGATTCATGACCGGTTGCATACTCGGAAAAGTCCTCATTCCGTGACGCAATCGACGGTGTACTGCCGCCCATTGCCTTCGTCTTCATGTTGCAGTCCATGCACATCAGCGACAAAACCGGGGAAGCTGCTATCGAACGTGCGGGCAAACTTCAGGTAGTCGATGATCGAGCGGGTTGCCTCGGTAAAGCGCTCCCCCGGCATGATCAACGGAATGCCCGGTGGATACGGCACCAGCATCACCGCCGCGATCCGCCCCTCCAGCTCATCGATCGGCACCGCCTCGACTTCGCCGCGCACCAGATGATCGTAGGCATGGGCCGGTTTCATGGCGATTTCCGGCAGCACCGTGTACATGCGTTTGAGGTGTTTGGCGGTGGCGTTGCTGCGGTAACAGGCGTGCAGTTGATCACACAAGTCACGCAGGCCCATGCCGCGATAGCGCGCGGTGTCTTGCTGTGCGACACAGGGCAGGCAGTTCGCCAGACTGACGTTGGCGTCGTAACTGCGCTTGAACTCGAGCAACTCGGTGAGCAGCGTGCTCCATTTGCCCTTGGTGATGCCCATCGAGAACAGCACCAAAAACGAATACAGCCCGGTCTTCTCCACCACCAGCCCGCGCTCCCAGAGGAACTTGCTGACCACCGCCGCCGGAATGCCCCTCTCGCTCAGCGCGCCACCGGCATTCAAACCGGGCATCACCAGGGTCACTTTGATCGGATCGAGCAGCACATAGTCGTCGCTGACCTCGCCGAAGCCATGCCAGTCAGCGTCCGGCTGCAACAGCCAGTCTTCGGTCTGCACCCGGTCGATACCCTCGACACCGGGTGGTTGCCAGATCGAGAACCACCAGTCATCCGCAGCGATGTGCTGACGCAGATTGGCCAGCGCACGCCGAAAACTCAGGGCTTCGTCGAAGGTTTCCTGCAACAGCGAACGGCCGGCCGGGCCCTCCATCATCGCCGAGGCCACGTCCAGCGAGGCGATGATGCTGTATTGCGGCGAGGTCGAGATGTGCATCATGAACGCTTCGTTGAACCGGTCACGGTCCAGTTGCCGCGCGCCGCCGTCCTGCACATGAATCATCGAGGCCTGGCTGAACGCAGCGAGCAGCTTGTGGGTGGAATGGGTGGTGAACACCAATGGGCTGTCTGCGGTGCGCGAAGTGGCCATGCCATAGCGCCCGGCGAAGAACTCGTGAAACGCCGCATAGGCGTACCACGCCTCATCGAAATGCAGCACTTCGACGCTGTTGCCCAGACTCTGCTTGATCAGTTCGGCGTTGTAGCACAAGCCGTCGTAGGTCGAATTGGTGACCACCGCCAGTTTGACTTTCGGCGCGCGACCCTTGGTCAGCGGGCTGGCGTCGATCTTGGCCTGGATCGATTCGCGGCTGAATTCGCTCAGCGGAATCGGGCCGATGATCCCCAGCTCATTGCGCTCCGGACACAGATACAGCGGGATCGCACCGGTCATGATGATCGCGTGCAGCACCGACTTGTGGCAGTTGCGATCGACCAGCACCAGATCATCACGGCCGACCATCGAGTGCCAGACGATCTTGTTGGCGGTCGAGGTGCCATTGATCACGAAAAAGGTGTGATCGGCGCCGAAGTTGCGCGCGGCGCGCTCTTCCGCTTCAGCCAGTGGGCCGGTGTGATCGAGCAACGAACCGAGCTCCGGGACCGACACCGACAAATCCGAACGCAGGGTGTTTTCGCCAAAGAACTGGTGAAACGCCTGCCCGACCGGGCTCTTGTGATAAGCCACGCCACCGCCATGCCCGGGGGTGTGCCAGGAATAGTTGGAATCGGCGGTGTGCTGCACCAGCGCCTTGAAAAACGGCGGCAGCAGACCATCCAGATACTTGCGCGCCGCCCGCGCCACCTGCCGTGCGAGAAACGGCACGGTGTCTTCGAACAGGTAGAGAATGCCGCGCAGCTGATTGAGCTCGGCCATGGCGTCGGCCGGGGCGTTTTCCAGGGTGACCTGTTCGCCCAGGGCAAAGATCGGCAGATCCGGCGCCCGCACCCGCGCCAGGCCGATCAGTTCGGCCATGTTCTGCAGCAGGTGCGAATGGGTGCTGGCGTCTTCGGCAGCGATCAGCATGCACGCCAGACCATGATGGGTCGACGCCACCAACCGCCCTTCGGTGTAGTCGATGGCCGACACGATATTGAAACCTTCCTGCTCCAACTCCCGGGCGATGCCACGGATACGGTCACCGGCGACCGTGTCGGCCTTGATGTCGCGGTGGACGATCAACACCGGAAACTTCAAATCTTTGTACATGAGGCTCAGTGTCCTGAGGCGGCGGATGAATGTCTGCCAATGCACTCAGGGTAGAGGGTTGCCGCGAAAGTGGCGAGGGTGGCCAGTTGCTCCCATCGCGTGAGCAACTTTGTGGCGGCCCCGTTCGGCTGCGTAGCAGTCGCAAGACCAGCAGCGCATCTTGCCCGGAAAACCCAGGGGCCGCTTTGCGGCCCAACGGGGGCAAGCCCCCTCGCCACAGATCATCTGCTCAGAGGTAGTTGGTTTTACGCCTGCGCGTCCGCTTCGGCGATCTGCGTCCACAACGCCGGGCCGCCAGCGGATTTGGCGATGATTTCCAGCCGCACCTGATGCGCCGCCAGTTCTTCTTCGGTCGCACGAATGATCCGCGCTGGCTGACGATCGGCCGGCAAGCGGCGGATTTCGGTAGCGGAGTTGTCCGCGCCCTCGCCCGTGCCATTGCCGTCGGAGGCATTACCGGCCAGCGACAGGCTGGTCTGGCCACCGGTCATGGTCAGGTAGACGTCGGCGAGAATCTCCGAGTCGAGCAAGGCGCCGTGCAGTTCACGGCCGGAGTTGTCGACGCCGTAACGTTTGCACAAGGCGTCAAGGCTGTTGCGCTGCCCCGGGTGGCGTTCCCGGGCCATCATCAGGGTGTCGAGGATGCTGCAGTGCTGCGTGATGTCAGCGCGATCGTGCTGCCCCATCAAGGCGAATTCGTTGTTGATGAAGCCAACGTCGAACGCCGCGTTATGGATGATCAGCTGCGCGCCTTTGATGAACTCGAAGAACTCGTCGGCCACTTCGGCGAAACGCGGCTTGCCGACGAGGAATTCGTTGGTGATGCCGTGGACGCCGATCGCGCCCTCGTCACTTTCGCGATCCGGTTGCAGGTAGACGTGAAAGTGCCGGCCCGTCAGGCGCCGACCGATCAGTTCGACACAGCCGATTTCAATGATCCGGTGACCATCGGTCACCGGCATGCCGGTGGTTTCGGTATCGAGTACAACGGATCTGGTGGCCATCAGTGTTCAGTTCTCAACGGGGTCAATCGTGCAAAAGCGGCGATGTTAACACGCGTGTTTCTGACTTAGCGCGTCATCGTTCATCGCGAGCAGGCTCACTCCTACAGGGGAATGCATTCCAATTGCAGGAGTGAGCCTGCTCGCGATTGGGGGCACCAAGGTGCAACGGAGAAAATCAGCTCTGCTTGTACCCGCGAACTTCGTCAACACCCCGGTTAGCCAACTGGTCAGCCCGCTCGTTGCCGTGATGACCGATGTGCCCGCGCACCCACTTCCAGGTGACCTTGTGCCGATTGACCTGCTCGTCCAGCTCTTTCCACAGGTCTGCGTTTTTCACTGGCTCCTTGGCTGCGGTTTTCCAGCCGCGTTTTTTCCAGTTGGCCATCCACTCGTTGATGCCCTTCATCACGTATTGCGAGTCGGTCACCAGCAGCACTTCGCACGGACGCTTCAAGGCTTCGAGGCCACGGATGGCGCCGAGCAGTTCCATGCGGTTATTGGTGGTATTGGCTTCGCCGCCCCACAGTTCCTTTTCGACACCCTTGCATACCAGCAAGGCGCCCCAGCCACCCGGGCCGGGGTTGCCCTTGCAGGCGCCGTCGGTGAACAGTTCTACGCTATCGACGCTTTCGCTCATGCCACTCTAATCCAGAAAAATGCCTGGCCCCGTCAATCGCGGATCGACGATGGCCGCGGCCGGAGCAGGTCCGGCCACTATAAAAAGAAGGTTTACGGTTCGATACGACGGCGGTTGACCTTGGCCATCGGCAGCGGAATCAGCTTGCCCATCGGCTCGCGGCGTTCCTGGCGCACCGGACGCAGGCCGACCACAATCTTGCGCGCGACCAATAAATAGAAGCCACCGCCCGACAGTTGCCAGTCGCCGGCCTTGCGTTCCCAGCCGGCCAGTCGGGCCTGCCACTTGGGCGACGCGAGCGGCGGACGATAGCACCCGAAGCGGCGTTTCTCCAGCGCAAAGCCCAGCAGGTTGAGCCAGTCAGCCACTCGCGACGGCGAGATGCAGCGCGCCTGGCGCAAGGCATCGTGGGCGAATACATGACGCAAACCCCAGGTGCTCCAGGGGTTGATGCCGATAATCAGCAAATGCCCGCCGGGGCGCACGCTGCTTGCCGCTTCGCGCAGCAAACCGTGGGGCGACAGGCAGAAATCCAGGCCATGCTGCAACACCACCACGTCGGCGGCGTGCTCGCTCAATGGCCAGGCCTGTTCCTCGCAGACGATCTCCACCCCCGGCAACGGCGCACCGAGGCGTACGTTGCGCTGCACCTGCGGCGCCGACGGCGGGGGCTGGGCCGACGGGCCGTAATGCACCAGATAGCCGCCGAAGAAGCGGCCCAACTCGTCTTCGAGCATGCGCCGTTCTTCATCCAGCAGAAATTGCCCGAGCGGGCCGGCCAGCCATTCACGGGCCGCGCCGATCAATGCCAGCCAGTCGGGATCGGCCTGAGCGAACGCTTTATCGGTCATGTCATTCTCCAACGCCGCTAGAAGCTCTAAGATGCGCCAATGTTTTCCGCTTGGCGAATTCCTCCGATGATACAGATCAGTGCCCTGCCCGCGTTCACCGACAACTACATCTGGTTGTTACAGGATCACCGCAGCCATCGCTGCGCGGTGGTCGACCCGGGCGATGCCGCGCCGGTGCAGGCCTGGCTCGCCGCTCACCCGGACTGGGTATTGAGCGACATTCTGATCACCCACCATCACCACGATCACGTCGGCGGCGTCGAACGCCTGAAAGCCGCGACCGGCGCCACCGTCTATGGCCCGGCCAGCGAGAACATTCCGGGGCGCGACGTGGCGCTCAAGGATAACGACACGGTCAGCGTCCTCGGCTGGGAATTCGATGTCTATGCGGTGCCGGGCCACACCCTGGGCCATATCGCCTACTACCACCATGGTCTGCTGTTTTGTGGTGACACACTGTTCGCCGCCGGTTGCGGACGCCTGTTCGAAGGCACGCCGGAGCAGATGCACCACTCGCTCAGCCGCCTCGCCGCCCTGCCCGAGGATACGCTGGTGTATTGCACCCATGAATACACCCTGAGCAACCTGAAGTTTGCCGCGGCTGTCGAGCCGACCAACCTCGACATCGCCACCCGTCTGAAAGACGTCAGCGAAAAGCGCGAGAAAGGCGTGATGACCCTGCCCTCGACCCTGGCCCTGGAAAAGCTCACAAATCCGTTTTTGCGTACCACTGAAACATTAGTTACACAAAAAGTGGACGAACGGGCAGGCGCTCAAAACCGGGCGCCGAGTGAGGTTTTTGCGGCTCTGCGGGCATGGAAAGATACGTTCTAAGTGACCCACCCCTTGATACAAAAATTCTGAATGGTTGACCGCAAGGGGTGCGCTTTCTAGAATCGCCCGACATTTTTGCCCGGAACTTACTTCCAGCCAATGTCGTCATCCATACGTAAGTCCGTCAATTCAGACACGTTGACCCGCCTGGCCCAAGCCATCGCGGTGGCTGTGTCCGCCACGTTGGCGGGCTGCTCCAGCCATGCTCCGCAGTCCGAGGCGAGCCATACGCCGAACATTGCTGCGCGAGCCAAGCAGAAGCCGATCTGGCTCAGCGAAAAGCCGAGCCCGCAGGTGCCTCAGGACATCTGGGAGCGCATGCGCGGCGGTTTCCAGCTGCAGGACGGCCTGGGCGTGAACCCGCGCATCGAGCAACAGCGCCTGTGGTTTGCCAGCAACCCGTCCTTTCTCGAGAGCGCCGGCGAACGCGGCAGCCTCTACATTCATTACATCGTCGAGCGTCTTGAAGAGCGCAACATGCCGCTGGAACTGGCCCTGCTGCCAGTGATCGAGAGCGCCTACAACCCGATGGCCTATTCCCGGGCCGACGCATCGGGCCTGTGGCAGTTCATCCCGTCCACCGGCCGCTACTACAACCTGCGCCAGACCCGCTTTTATGATGGCCGTCGCGACATCACCGCCTCGACCACCGCGGCGATGGATTACCTGACCCGTCTGCACGACATGTTCAACGGTGACTGGCTGCTGGCTCTGGCCGCGTACAACGCCGGTGAAGGCACGGTCAGCCGCGCCATCGAGCGTAACGAGAAGCTCGGCCTGCCGACCGACTACTGGAACCTGTCGTTGCCGGCGGAAACCCAGGCGTACGTGCCAAAGCTGCTGGCCCTGTCGCAAGTGGTACTGGCGCCGGAAGCCTACGGGGTGAACCTCAACCCGATCGCCAACGAACCGTATTTCCAGGTCGTCGAAATCAACCAGCGCATGGACCTGTCCAAGGTCGCAGCGGTGGCCAACATCGACGAAGACGAGCTGTTCCAGCTCAACCCGGCGTTCAAGCAGCGCACCACCGTCGACGGCCCGCAGCATCTGCTGGTGCCGACGTCCAAGGCGCAACTGCTGACCGCCAGCCTGCAGACCATGCGCCCCGAAGAGCTGATCAGCCCGCGTTCACTGAAACCGGTGTTCGACGGCGCCGACCCGAGCGAAGTGGCGAAGCTCAAGCGCGCCTACCGGGTCAAACGCGGCGACAACCTCGGCTCCATCGCCAAGGCCAACAAGGTCGACGTCAAGGATCTGCAACGCTGGAACAAGCTGACCGGCAAGAACCTCAAGGTCGGCCAGACCCTGGTCATGCAAGACACGACCAAACGCAGCCCGGCGCGCAGCGGTGGACGGGTCAACACGGTGATTGCTGCCAACAGCAAGACCAAAGGCAAGGCCGACAGCCAGCAGCAGACCCAGTACAAGGTCAAGCGTGGCGACACCCTGTACGTGGTGGCCAAGCGTTTCAACGTCGAGATGCAGCATCTCAAGCGCTGGAATCCGGGTGCGGGTAAAGCATTGAAGCCTGGGCAGATGCTCACGGTTTATCAGCCGCACTGACAGAAAGCCCCTGAAATCCAGGGGCTTTTTTTATTACCAAATTCATTGTCCCCGATGGATTCCTTGTGGTGAGGGGATTTATCCCCGATGGGGCGCGAAGCGCACCCTGCCCCTCCAAAAACCATAGGGACTGCTACGCAGTCCATCGGGGATGAATCCCCTCACCACAACGCAAACCGGGTGAGCATTGCACGACGATTAACAGCGCATTAACCCGCATCTTTTTCCTGTCCAGACAAGCTGTTACTGTACGGCCCACAAAGCCCAAGCCGCCTGGATCGGATCTGACTTGAAGCGTCCCCTCCTCCTGTTCCTGATCAGCCTGGCCTTGAGCTCACCCGCAAGCGCGACGATTACCGAAAGTCACGGTTATGCGCAGTTCGGCACGCTCAAGTACCCGGCCAGATTTACCCACTTCGACTGGGTCAACCCGCAAGCGCCCAAGGGCGGTACGTTGCGGGTGATGGCGTTCGGCACCTTCGATACGGTCAATCCGTACACCTTCAAAGGCACCAGCCCGGTCACTACACCGAATTTCCTGCAGTACGGCATCAACGAACTGAACGAACCGCTGATGGTCGGCACCGGCCAGTATTCGCCGTCCGGCGACGAACCGGCGTCCAGCTATGGTCTGATCGCACAATCGGTGGAGTACAGCGAAGATCGCAGCTGGGTGGTATTCAATCTGCGCCCCGAGGCGCGCTTTCACGATGGCACGCCGATCACCGCCTACGACGTGGCGTTCTCCTATCGGTTGCTGCTCAAGGAAGGCCATCCGCTGTACCGCACTGCCCTGCAGGAAGTCTCACGCGTCGACATCCTCAACCCGCAGCGCATTCGCTTCGTGATGAAGCGCTCGGGCAATCCGCTGCTGATCCTGCGTCTGGGCGAGCTGCCGGTGCTGTCACAGCATTACTGGAAAGGTCGCGACTTCAAGGCCACCACCTTCGAACCCCCGCTGGGCAGCGGCCCGTACCGCATCACCTCGGTGACACCGGGGCGGCAGTTGATCTTCGAGCGGGTCAAGGACTACTGGGGCAAGGACCTGGCGGTCAATCGCGGCAAGTACAACTTCGATCGCATGGAGGTCGAGTTCTACCGCGACAGCGACGTCGCCTTCGAAGCGTTCAAGGCCGGTGAATTCGACATTTACATCGAGCATCAGGCGAAAAACTGGGCCAACGGTTACAACTTCCCCGCGATACGCCGTGGCGAGGTGATCAAGGCGCAGATCCCGCACCAGATCCCGACTCAGAGCCAGGGCCTGTTCATGAACACCCGGCGCGCGTCCTTCAGCGACGTCAAGGTGCGCGAAGCGCTGGGCCTGATGTTCGACTTCGAGTGGACCAACCGCGCGCTGTTCAGCGATGCCTACAAACGCACCACCAGTTATTACCCGAACAGCGAATTCAGTGCCAGCGGGCTGCCGATCGGGCATGAATGGCTGATGCTCAAGCCGTATAAAGATCAGTTACCCGCGAAGCTGTTCACCGAGCCGTTCACGCTGCCGCAAACCGACGGTCGCGGCATCCCCCGGGAAACCATGCGCAAGGCGCTGGCATTGCTCGCCGAAGCCGGCTGGAAGCTCAACGGCCAGCGTCTGCAAAACGCCGCAGGGCAGCCGCTGAGCTTTGAACTGCTGCTGGTCAACCCAAACCTCGAGCGGATCCTGCAGCCATACATCGAGAACCTCAACAGCATCGGCGTCGATGCACGCCTGCGCACGGTGGATCGCGCCCAGTACAAACAGCGCCTGGATCAGTTCGATTTCGACATGATCCTGATGACGCTCAACCAGACCCTCAGCCCGGGCCTGGAGCAGTGGCAGTACTTCCACTCCAGTCAGGTCGGGGTCAAAGGCAGCAAGAATTACGCCGGCATCGCCAACCCGGTGGTCGATCACCTGCTCGAACAACTGCTCGCCGCGCAAACCCGCGATGAACAGGTCGCCGCCGGCAAGGCGCTCGACCGCGTGCTGCTGTGGCAGCACTACAGCATTCCCAACTGGTACCTCAATTATCACCGACTGGCCTACCGCAACCGGTTGGCTTTCGTCACCACGCCGCCCTACACCCTGGGCCTGAGCGCGTGGTGGCTGAAATCTTCGGAGAACAATAAATGACGCCCATCCGCGCCCTGCTCGTGCAGGCCAGCGGTCTGCTGTTCGCCGGGCTGGCGATTGCCGCCCCACAACACGCCGTGACGCTGTACAACGAGCCGCCGAAATACCCGGCCGATTTCAAACAGTTCGACTACGTGAACCCCGACGCGCCCAAGGGCGGGATCTTCCGCCAGGCCGGGTTCGGCGGCTTCGACAGCCTCAACCCGTTCATCAGCAAAGGCGTGCCGGCCGATGACGTCGGGCAGATCTACGACACCCTGACCAAGCACAGCCTCGACGAGCCGTTCACCGAATACGGCCTGATCGCCAGCAAAATCGAAAAAGCCCCGGACAACAGCTGGGTGCGTTTCTACCTGCGCCCGGAAGCGCGCTTTCATGACGGCCACCCGGTGCGCGCCGAAGACGTGGTGTTCAGCTTCCAGACCCTGACCAAGGACGGCTCGCCGCTGTTTCGCGGTTACTACAGCGACGTCGACGAGGTGATCGCCGAGGATCCGCTCAAGGTCCTGTTCAAGTTCAAGCACAACAACAACAATCGTGAGTTACCGCTGATCCTCGGCCAGTTGCCGGTGCTGCCGAAACACTGGTGGGCCACTCGCGATTTCACCAGGGGCAACCTGGAAATTCCGCTGGGCAGCGGCCCGTACAAGGTCGCCGAAGTGAAGGCCGGACGCTCGGTGCGTTATGAGCGAGTCAAGGATTACTGGGGCAAGGACCTGCCGGTCAATCGCGGGTTCTACAACTTCGACGTGATGACCACCGACTACTATCGCGACAACACCGTCGCCGTCGAAGCGCTGAAGGCCGGCCAGTTCGATTACTGGCTGGAAATGACCGCGAAGAACTGGGCCAACGCCTACAACATTCCGGCGGTCACCGAAGGTCGGCTGATCAAGGAACAGATCGCCAACAGCAACCCGACCGGCATGCAGGGTTTCGTCTTCAACCTGCGCCGCCCGGTGTTCCAGGATGTGCGCGTGCGTCAGGCGCTCGGCCTGCTGTTCGATTTCGAATGGACCAACAAACAACTGTTCAACGGAGCCTACTTCCGCACCCGCAGCTATTTCGAGAACTCGGAAATGGCCGCGACGGGCCTGCCGGACGCCGAACAACGGGCGATCCTCGAACCGTTCCGCAGCAAGCTCCCGGCTCAGGTGTTCAGCGAAGCGTTCGAGAACCCGAAGACCGACGCCAGCGGCATGATCCGTGCCCAGCAGCGCGAGGCCTATCAACTGCTGCAAGAGGCCGGCTGGAAGATCGTCGACGACAAAATGGTCGACGCCACCGGCAAACCGGTGGTCATCGAATTCCTGCTGGCGCAGACCGAATTCGAACGCGTGCTGTTGCCGTTCAAACGCAACCTGGCCGACCTCGGCATCGATCTGGTGATCCGCCGCGTCGACGTTTCGCAGTACATCAACCGCGTGCGCTCGCGGGACTTCGACATGGTCGTCGGCAGCTTCCCGCAGTCCAACTCGCCGGGTAACGAGCAGCGTGAATTCTGGATGAGCGCCGCCGCCGACAAACCGAGCAGCCGCAACACCATGGGCCTGAAGGATCCGATCGTCGATCACCTGGTGGAAAACCTGATCAACGCCGACTCGCGCAACAGCCTGGTGGCCCACGCCCGGGCGCTGGATCGGGTGCTGCAATGGGGTTACTACGTGGTGCCCAACTGGCACATCAAGACCTGGCGCGTGGCCTACTGGAACCACATCGGTCACCCGAAAGTCTCGCCCAAATACGACATCGGGATTAACACCTGGTGGGTCAAGCCCGACGCGAAACCCGCCATGGAAGTCGAAACCAAACTGCAAGCCGACCCTGCGGGCACGGAGTAATCAGATGCTGGCGTATATTTTTCGGCGACTGCTGCTGATCATCCCGACCCTGTTCGGCATCTTGCTGATCAACTTCGTGATCATTCAGGCCGCGCCCGGCGGGCCGGTGGAACAGATGATCGCCAAGCTCGAAGGCTTCGAAGGTGCCACCAGCCGTATCGCCGGCGGCGGCGCCGAGGTGTCGGTGGCCGGCTCTGCCTATCGCGGTGCGCAAGGCCTGGATCCGGCGCTGATCAAGGAAATCGAGCACATGTACGGGTTCGACAAGTCGGCCCCGGAACGTCTGTGGATCATGGTCAAGAACTACGCGAAGCTGGACTTCGGCGACAGCTTCTTCCGCGACGCCAAGGTCATCGACCTGATCAAGGAAAAGATGCCGGTGTCGATCTCGCTCGGGCTGTGGAGCACGCTGATCATGTACCTGGTGTCGATCCCGCTGGGGATCGCCAAGGCCACGCGACACGGCAGCCATTTCGACGTATGGACCAGTTCGGCGATCATCGTCGGCTACGCGATTCCGGCGTTCCTGTTTGCGATCCTGCTGATCGTGGTGTTTGCCGGCGGCAGTTATCTGGATTGGTTCCCGCTACGCGGCCTGACGTCGAACAACTTCGATCAGTTGAGCCTGGGCGGCAAGGTCCTCGACTACTTCTGGCACCTGGCGCTGCCGGTGACGGCGCTGGTGATCGGCAACTTCGCAACCATGACCCTGCTGACCAAAAACAGCTTCCTCGACGAGATCAACAAGCAATACGTGGTCACCGCCAAGGCCAAGGGCCTGACGCGCAATCGCGTGCTCTACGGCCACGTATTCCGCAACGCCATGCTGCTGGTGATTGCCGGCTTCCCGTCGGCGTTCATCGGCATCTTCTTCACAGGCTCCTTGCTGGTGGAAGTGATCTTCTCCCTCGACGGTCTGGGCCTGATGAGTTTCGAAGCAGCGATCAACCGCGATTACCCGGTGGTGTTCGGCACCCTGTTCATCTTCACCCTGCTGGGGCTGGTGGTGAAACTGATCGGCGACCTCACCTACACCCTGGTCGATCCGCGCATCGACTTCGCCAGCCGGGAGCATTGAGATGAACCTGTCTCCTCTCAACCGCCGCCGGTTCGAACTGTTCAAGGCCAACAAGCGTGGCTGGTGGTCGCTGTGGCTGTTCCTGATCCTGTTCGGGCTGAGCCTGGGCGCCGAGCTGATCGCCAACGACAAGCCGCTGGTGGTGCATTACGACAACAACTGGTACTTCCCGGCGATCAAGCGTTACCCGGAAACCACCTTCGGCGGAGAATTCCCGCTGGAAGCCAACTACAAGAGCCCGTACATCCGCGAACTGCTCAAAGCCAAGGACGCGTGGGTGCTGTGGGCGCCGATCCCCTACAGCTACCAGAGCATCAACTACGACCTGAAAGTCCCGGCCCCGGCGCCACCGTCGGCGGACAACCTGCTCGGTACTGACGATCAGGGCCGTGACGTGCTCGCGCGGGTGATTTACGGCTTCCGGATTTCGGTACTGTTCGCGCTGACGTTGACCGTGCTGAGTTCGATCATCGGCGTGATCGCCGGCGCGCTGCAGGGTTTCTATGGCGGCTGGGTCGATCTGGCCGGGCAGCGTTTTCTGGAAATCTGGTCGGGGCTGCCGGTGCTGTATCTGCTGATCATTCTGGCCAGTTTCGTCCAGCCGAATTTCTGGTGGCTGTTGGGGATCATGCTGCTGTTTTCGTGGATGAGCCTGGTCGACGTGGTGCGCGCCGAGTTCCTGCGTGGCCGTAACCTTGAATACGTGCGTGCAGCCAGAGCGCTGGGCATGCAGAACGGCGCGATCATGTTCCGCCACATCCTGCCCAACGCCATGGTCTCGACCATGACCTTCATGCCGTTCATCCTCACCGGCGCCATCGGCACCCTCACCGCGTTGGACTTCCTAGGCTTCGGCTTGCCGGCCGGCAGTCCGTCGCTGGGTGAACTGGTGGCCCAGGGCAAATCCAACCTGCAAGCGCCGTGGCTGGGCATGAGCGCGTTTGCCGTGCTGGCGTTGATGTTGAGTCTGCTGGTGTTTATCGGCGAGTCCGCTCGCGATGCCTTCGACCCGAGGAAGTGAAATGAATCAGGACAATCTGATCGAAGTGCGCGACCTGGCCGTCGAATTCGGTTTCGGCGAGCGCGTGCACCGAGTGGTCGAAGGCGTGAGTTTCGACATCAAACGCGGCGAAACCCTGGCGCTGGTCGGCGAATCCGGCTCGGGCAAATCGGTGACCGCGCACTCGATCCTGCGTTTGCTGCCCTATCCGATGGCCCGGCATCCGGCCGGCAGCATCACCTACGCCGGGCAAAACCTGCTGGGCCTGAGTGAAAAAACCATCCGCCACATTCGCGGCAACCGCATCGCGATGATCTTTCAGGAGCCAATGACCTCGCTGAATCCGCTGCACTCGATCGAGAAGCAGATCAACGAGGTCCTCGGCATCCACAAGGGTTTGACCGGCAAAGTCGCGACCAGGCGCACGCTGGAGCTGCTGGAGATGGTCGGCATCCCCGAGCCGCACAAGCGCCTCAAGGCCCTGCCCCACGAATTGTCCGGCGGCCAGCGCCAGCGGGTGATGATCGCCATGGCCCTGGCCAACGAGCCGGAACTGCTGATTGCCGACGAACCGACCACTGCGCTGGACGTGACCGTTCAGCTGAAAATCCTCGATTTACTCAAGGAACTTCAGGCTCGATTGGGCATGTCGCTGTTACTGATCAGTCACGATTTGAACCTGGTGCGAAGAATTGCGCATCGTGTATGTGTCATGCAGCGCGGTTGCATCGTCGAACAGGCATCGTGCGAAGAGCTGTTCCGTTCGCCGCAGCATCCGTACACTCGGGAATTGCTCGGCGCGGAGCCCAGCGGAGGCCCGGCGACCAATAAAATCGGTGCGCCGCTGCTCGAAGTCGAGAACCTGAAAGTCTGGTTCCCGATCAGGAAAGGCCTGCTCAAGCGCACGGTGGATCACGTCAAGGCAGTGGACGGCATCAATTTCAGCCTGCCTCAGGGTCAGACCCTGGGGATCGTGGGGGAAAGCGGATCCGGCAAATCCACGCTGGGTCTGGCGATTTTGCGGCTGATCGGCAGCAAAGGCGCGATCCGCTTTGAAGGCAAGCAGCTAGACTGCCTGACGCAGAATGAGGTTCGCCCGTTGCGGCGGGAGATGCAGGTGGTGTTTCAGGACCCGTTTGGCAGCCTGAGCCCGCGCATGTGCGTCAGTGACATCGTTGGTGAAGGCCTGCGGATTCACAAGATGGGCACCGCTGCCGAGCAGGAAGCGGCGATTATTGCGGCATTGAAGGAGGTAGGTCTGGATCCGGAAACCCGGCACCGCTACCCCCACGAATTTTCCGGTGGGCAACGGCAACGAATCGCCATTGCCCGAGCCTTGGTGCTCAAACCGGCGCTGATCCTGCTGGACGAGCCGACGTCGGCGCTCGACCGGACGGTGCAGCGGCAAGTGGTGGAGCTGTTGCGTTCACTGCAAGCCAAGTACAACCTGACGTATTTGTTCATCAGCCATGACCTGGCTGTCGTCAAAGCGCTGAGCCACCAGTTGATGGTGGTCAAGCATGGCCAAGTGGTCGAACAGGGAGACGCGCAAGAAATCTTTGCCGCCCCTAAACATCCGTATACACAGCAGTTGCTGGAAGCCGCTTTTTTGGCACCAGCCACTGCGCAATAACCTGAAAGAGGAGCAACACATGGGTTTTCTCGCCGGTAAGCGCGTACTGATCGTCGGTGTCGCCAGCAAGCTGTCCATCGCATCCGGCATCGCTGCCGCCATGCATCGCGAGGGCGCTGAGCTTGCCTTCACTTATCAGAACGACAAACTCAAAGGTCGTGTTGAAGAATTCGCGCAGGGCTGGGGTTCGAGCCCTGAGCTGTGCTTCCCGTGCGACGTGGCCAGCGATGAAGAAATCGCCAAGGTCTTCGAAGCACTGAGCAAGAAGTGGGACGGCCTGGACTGCATCGTGCACTCCGTTGGTTTCGCCCCGGGCGACCAACTGGACGGCGACTTCACCGAAGCCACCACCCGTGAAGGTTTCCGCATCGCTCACGACATCAGCGCCTACAGCTTCGTGGCCCTGGCCAAGGCTGGCCGCGAAATGATGAAAGGCCGCAACGGCAGCCTGCTGACCCTGTCGTACCTGGGCGCCGAGCGCACCATGCCGAACTACAACGTCATGGGCATGGCCAAGGCTTCGCTGGAAGCTGGCGTGCGTTACCTGGCCGGCTCCCTGGGCCCGGACGGCACCCGCGTCAACTGCGTATCGGCTGGGCCGATCCGTACCCTGGCAGCGTCGGGCATCAAGAACTTCCGCAAAATGCTGGCCGCCAACGAAGCGCAAACCCCGCTGCGTCGCAACGTCACCATCGACGAAGTCGGCAACGCCGGCGCCTTCCTGTGCTCCGACCTGGCGTCGGGCATCAGCGGTGAAATCATGTACGTGGACGGCGGCTTCAACACCACCGCCATGGGCAACATCGAAGAGTAATCTTCGCTTAGCCAATAAAAAACCCGCCTCTTCAGGCGGGTTTTTTATTGGCTGCAATTTCTTGAACAACCCAAATCCTTTGTAGGAGTGAGCCTGCTCGCGATGGCATCGGGTCAGAAACATTGATGTCTCTGGACCACCGCCATCGCGAGCAGGCTCACTCCTACAGGGGGTTGCTGGCTACTCCAGGCAATCGGCGAACAGTTTTTGAATCGGCTGACTGCGCTGGCTGTAGCGTTGCAGCAAAACCATCTCGCGGTAGAACGTCAGTTCGCCCAGTTCGATTACCCGAACCTTGAGCGGATGCTCCAGCCATAATCCGGCTTTGGGCAACAACGAAACACCCAGGCCCGATTCGACCATTTTCACGATCGCTTCCAGCTCATCGAGCTCCAGCGCCACGCTGACTTCGATCCGCTGTTCACGCAGAAACCGCGTCACCAGCCGTCCGCCGAACGAGTTGCGGTCATAGCGCACCTGCGGTTGTTCGGCGAGCAATTGCAGTGGATCGTCACCCTCGACCTGCAGCGGCACGATCAGCACGAACGGCTCGCGCCTTATCACCTGCGCCGACAACTCCTTGGGCAGCTCGAACGGTGGCTTGATCATGATCGCCAGATCCACCTCGCCGGCATCGACCTGGCTCAGCAGATTCAGTGACACGCCCGGCACCAGTTTCGGCTCCAGCCCCGGCGCCTGCTGACGCAAGCGCAACAGCGCCTGTGGCAACAACCCGGTTTGCGCGGTGGCCACCGCGCCGATTTTCAGCTCACCGCGAAACTCGCTGACCTCCTCGCTGATCGCCATGCGGCTGAAGATCGCGAGCATTTCCCGGGCCATCGGCAAGGCACGCAATCCGGCCGCGTTGAGCGTGGCCTGCCGGCCAGTACGGTCGAACAGACGAATGCCCAGCGCCTGTTCGAGGTTGCGGATCTGCGCGCTGACCGCCGACTGGGTCAGCCCGATGTGCAAACCGGCGGCGGCGAACGTACCGTGGCGCGCCACCGCGAGGAAGGTCTTGAGTTCACGCAGCATTTGCACCTCGATTGATCGAAATAATTTGAGCTCGGCGCAAAAACTATCGTCTTTCAATCACCTTTCACAGCACTAAACTCAATCGACTTTCCCTGATCGAGCATTGCGCCATGTCGTTAAGCCCTTTTCATCTGGCCATTCCCGTCTATGACCTGGCCGCCGCACGCCACTTTTACCGCGAAGTCTTCGGGCTCGAGGAAGGTCGCTCCAGCGATCATTGGGTCGACTTCAATTTCTTCGGCCACCAACTGGTGATTCATCTGGCGCCGAAAAATGCCTCCCAGGAAGCTGCGCACACCAACGCCGTGGACGGGCATGACGTGCCGGTGCCGCATTTCGGCGTGGTGCTGGGGATGGCGCAATGGCAGGCACTGGCCGAACGCCTGACGTCGCTGGGCACACGGTTCGTGATTGAGCCAGGGATTCGTTTTCAGGGATTGGTGGGCGAACAGGCAACAATGTTTCTGTTTGACCCGTGCGGCAATGCGCTGGAATTCAAGGCGTTCAAGGACATCGGGCAGTTGTTTGCCAAGTAGAGCATCGCAGGCAGGCCAGCTTCCACAAGGTTCTGAGCAATACCCGGATTTCGTGAACACCCGATAAAACTGTGGGAGTGGGCTTGCTCACGAAGAGGTTGGCACATTCGACATCGGTATCGCCTGAGTGGACGCCTTCGCGAGCAGGCTCGCTCCCACACGGGATTGGTGGTGGATGAAGGGCCTGAATCAGTGCCGTTTCAACGCCTGCTTGTGTGCATACATCGCACCGTCGGCATCCGCCAGCAGGCGATCGACGCTGTCATGGCGCTGCGGGTCGTATTCGATCTGGCCGACGCTGAAGCGAATGTCGTAGCCGCGCTGCAACATCGCATTGCGCTCGTCGAGGATGTCCTTGAGCCGCGTCATGATCGCCGTGGTTTCGATGTGACTGGAGCCGGTGAGCAACACCACGAACTCGTCACCACCGAGCCGCCCGACCACGTCGCTCTCGCGAAAGGCAATGCGCAGCACGTCGGCAAAGGTCTTCAGCGCACTGTCGCCCTCGGCATGCCCGTAAAGATCGTTGATTTGCTTGAAGTCATTCAGGTCGAAAAACAGCAATGTCGCCGGTTTATCCAGCCGCGCGCAGGCGTCCAGACCGTGCTGGGCGAGGGCCTTGAAACCACGACGGTTGGACAGCAGCGTCAACTCGTCCATGCTCGCCATCTGTACCGCCATCAACTCTTGCTCGGCCATGCGCGCCAGATCGCGCAGCAGTTCGCGCTCTTCGTCGTCGAGTTGCCGGGGTTTGGTGTCGATCAGGCACAGCGTGCCCAGTTTGCTGCCATCGCTCACCCGCAGCGGGCAACCGGCATAGAAGCGGATGCCCGGCGCCCCGATCACCAGTGGATTGTCGTGGAAGCGTTCATCCAGCGCTGCATCGCTGACGTGCAGAATCTGATCACCGAGAATCGTATGCCCGCAAAACGACACATCGCGCCCGGTCTCACTGGCGTCCAGTCCCACGCACGACTTGAACCACTGCCGATTGGTGTCCACCAGACTGACCAGGGCAATCGGCACATCGAACACTCGCCGCGCCAGGCGCGTCAGCCGGTCGAAACGCTCTTCGGGGGCGCTATCGAGCACATTGAGCCCGCGCAAGGTCGCGACACGGGCCTGTTCGTTGACGGGTTTCTCCGGGGCCAGCATGGGTTACTCCATCGAGAGGTCTAACACTTTAGAGTAGACCATGCGCGGTTTGACTCCTCAGCGCTGTTACCTTTGGTCAGCCGCCTGCCACCGGGCACGGGCCACCGGCGTCGGCCCAGAGCTTGAACTGGGCGACAAAAATGTCGTGCGGCACCGGCACCGGCGTGCGCCCTGCTCCGGGATTCCAGCCCCACAGCACCAGCTTGTCGTCGCTGACGTGCTTGATCAGCGCCGCGAAATCACGGTCACCGTTGCTGGAGCGATCCTTGATCATCGCGCACAACTTGTCGGGCGGCAGGCCGATCCAGGCCATTTTGTGTGCCGCCGGCGGCAGGCTCCAGTGCGGCGCCCCCGGTGGCGCATGCGGGCCGTAACTGCCCGGCGGGTTGCTCTCGGCGTGGCAGGTGGCGCAGGGCAAACCGGCGGCGCCCTTGCCGTCCATGCCGCGCACCACATTCATTGCGTGCGGGGTGCCGGCGTCGAACTGCAGCGGCGAATCACCGGGAATATGACAGTTCTGGCAGCGCGGGCTCTGGAACACCTTCTGCACCGTGCCGAACGCCTTGAGCGCTTCCTGATCGTCGGCGAACAGGTCCGAGGCGTAACCGCCCAGGCCCAGCAGGATCACCGTGCCCAACAGCAGATGTCGTTTCATCTCACACCCCCGACAGTTGCAGCGGCAGTTCGCGCAGGCGTTGTCCGGTCAGGGCATACACCGCATTGGCCACCGCCGGCGCGGTTGGCGGGACGCCGGCCTCGCCGATGCCCCCGGGTTTGTCGCTGCTGGGCACAATATGCACCTCGACCAGCGGCATCTCGTTGAGCCGCAGTACCTGATAATCGTGATAGTTGGACTGCACGACCATGCCGTCCTTCACCGTCAGTTTGCTGTGCAGCGCCATGCCCAGGCCAAAGGTGATGCACGATTCCATCTGCGCCGCGATGCTCTGCGGGTTAACCGCAATCCCGCAATCCACCGCACACACCACGCGGTGCACGCGGATCGCCAGATTGTCCTGCGAGACCTCGGCGACCTGCGCCACATAACTGCCAAATGACTCGTGCACCGCCACGCCCAAGGCATGCCCATCCGGCAGCGGCGCTGTCCAGTTGGCCTTCTCCACCGCCAGATTCAGCACGCCCAGATGCCGTGGATGGTCCTTGAGCAACGTGCGTCGGTATTCCACCGGGTCCTTGCCCGCCGCCGTGGCCATTTCATCGATCAGCGATTCCATGACAAACCCGGTGTGGCTATGGCCCACCGAACGCAGCCACAGCACATTGATCCCGGTCTGCGGTGAATGCAGCTCGACCTGCTGATGGGCCAGGCCCTTGAGATACGGGCTGTCGGCCACGCCCTCGACAGAGGTCGGGTCGATGCCATTCTTGACCATGGTCGCTTCCAGCAGCGTGCCGGTCATGATCGATTGGCCGACCAGCACATGCTGCCAGCTCAGCGGCATGCCCTGCCCGTCCAGGCCGATGCGCGCCTGATGCAGGAACATCGAACGGTAATAACCGCCACGAATGTCATCCTCACGTGACCACACGGTTTTCACCGGCATCCCGGCGGCTTTCGCCACTTGCACCGCTTCGGCGACGAAGTCCGACGTCGGATTGGCCCGACGCCCGAAGCCGCCACCGAGAAACTCGGTGTGAATCTCCACCTGCTCGGGTTTGAGCCCGGTGATCTTGCCGGCGATCATCTGGTCGAGGGTCTGGAATTGCGTGCCAGTCCAGATCTCGCACTTCTCGGCGCTGATCTTCACCGTGCAGTTGAGCGGTTCCATGGGCGCGTGGGCCAGATACGGCACGCTGTACTCGACGTCGATTTTCTTCGCCGCCTTGTCGAAATTACCCTTCGGGTCCCCGGCCTGAGCGGCCGATGTGCCCGGTGTCGCCGCCAGTTTGCGGAAACTGTCGAGCAGGCCCTGACTGCTGAGGTCCGTGTGTGGCCCCATGTCCCAATCGACGTTCAAGGCATCGCGGCCCAGCTTCGCCGCCCAATAATGCTCGGCGATCACCGCCACACCGGTCGGCACCTGCACCACTTTGTGCACACCGGGCACCGCCAGCGCCTCGGCACCTTCGAAGGATTTGACCGTGGCGCCGAACACCGGCGCCCGCGCGACCATCGCGGTCATCAAGCCCTCGAACTGCACGTCCATGCCGAACTTGGCGCGGCCGGTGATTTTCTCCGGGGTGTCGAGACGCTTGGTCGGTTTGCCGATGACTTTCCAGTCCTTGGCCTCCTTGAAGGTGATCGACTTCGGATCCGGGACCGGCAACTGCCCGGCAGCGTCCGCCAGTTCGCCGTAGGTCGCCCGTTTATCGCCGGCGATCACCACGCCCGACTCGGTGCGAATCGTCGACGCAGCGACGTTGAAGCGCTTGGCCGCGGCCTCCACCAGCATCTGCCGCGCCGTGGCCCCCGAAAGCCGATAACGGTCGAACTCCATCCAGGTCGAAGTCGAGCCGCCGGTAATCTGCATCCCGCCAAACGCCGGCATACCGTAATTGGCCGCCGAGGCCGGCGAGTGCTCGACGCGGATTTTCGACCAGTCGGCGTCCAGCTCTTCGGCAATCAGCATGGTCAGGCCGGTCCAGATACCCTGGCCCATTTCCGAATGCCCGAGCAACACCGTCACGCTGTTGTCGGCGGCGATGCGCAAAAACGCATTCGGCGCGAAGACCTTGCCTTCATTCTCCGCCGCCAGGGCAAACCGATGGGCACCGGGCACGACAAACGCCACCACCAGACCGCCACCCAGCACGGCGCTGCCCTTGAGAAAACCACGACGCGATACAGGACTGTTCATCGTCTATCTCCCCACCGGGTTCAACCGATTTCGGCCGCACGTTTGACCGCAGCGCGGATTCTTGGATAAGTGCCGCAGCGGCAGATGTTGCCGGAGAGGGCCTGATCGATATCGCTGTCGGTGGGTTTGGGGATTTTCGCCAGCAGCGCGGCGGCCGACATGATCTGCCCGGACTGGCAGTAACCGCACTGCACCACATCCAGTTCGGCCCAGGCCTGTTGCACAGGATGCGAACCGTCGGTGGACAGCCCTTCGATGGTGAGAATTTTCTGGCCGTTGGCCACGGCGGTGGCGGGCGTGATGCAGGCGCGCAGTGGCGCGCCGTCAACGTGCACCGTGCAGGCACCGCACTGGGCCATGCCGCAGCCGAATTTGGTACCGGTCAGGTGCGCCACATCACGCAGGACCCAGAGCAGCGGCATGTCGGCCGGCACGTCGAGTTCCTGATCCTTGCCATTGATATTCAAGGTCAGCATCGGGGGATTTCCTCAGACTCACGGTGTTCTGAAGGGGCGTCGCTACGGCCGGCAAAGCCTGTGCGCGCCTCGGCTTATCCCTTTCAGCAAAGCCTAATTTGCGCCGCAAGCCAGACGTTGCGACCACCGGTCATGCCTCAACGAAAAAATGTCGACTTTAATCCTACGGCTGATAACGGCGCTCACCCAAGCCATCACGACCGGTCTGCGACGAGCGCTAACCCATCACATTGGTCTGGAGTCGCGAACATGGGATTTGTCACCACCAAAGACGGCGTCGAAATCTTCTACAAGGACTGGGGCCCGAAGGACGCCCCGGTGATCCACTTCCACCACGGCTGGCCGCTCAGCTCGGATGATTGGGACGCGCAGATGCTGTTCTTTCTCGGGCAAGGCTTTCGGGTGATCGCCCATGATCGCCGGGGTCACGGCCGATCGAGCCAAGTCTGGGCCGGGCATGACATGGATCACTACGCAGACGATGTGCTGGCGGTGGTTAAACATTTGGGTGTGAAGAACGTTGTGCATGTCGGCCACTCCACGGGCGGCGGTGAGGTCATCCATTACATCGCCCGCCACGGTCAGGACAACGTCGCCAAAGGCGTGCTGATCAGCGCCGTGCCGCCGCTGATGGTCAAGACCGAGAGCAATCCCGGTGGTCTGCCGAAATCGGTGTTCGATGATTTTCAGACGCAACTGGCGGCTAATCGGGCGCAGTTTTATCGGGACATTCCGACCGGCCCTTTTTATGGCTACAACCGGCCGGGCGCCAAACCTTCGGAAGGTATTATTGGCAACTGGTGGCGCCAGGGCATGATCGGTGGGGCCAAGGCGCATTACGACGGCATCGTCGCGTTCTCGCAGACCGATTTCACCGAAGACCTGAAGCAAGTCACCGTGCCGGTACTGGTGATGCATGGCGAGGACGATCAGATTGTGCCGTACGCGAACTCGGGGCCTTTGTCGGCGAAACTGCTGCCAAATGGCACGTTGAAATCGTATCCGGGCTTTCCCCACGGGATGCCGACGACGGAGGCGGCGACGATCAATGCGGACCTGCTGGCCTTTATTCGCGGCTGAGATCACTGAGGTCAGCTACCTCCCCCTGTGGGAGCGAGCTTGCTCCGGGCGGCGTTCCGACGAAGGCAATCTGTCAGGCAATATCGGGCTGACTGAACCACCGCTTTCGCGAGCAGGCTCACTCCTACAGTTGTCTGCGGCGTACATACGAATATCCATCCCACACAAAACCCTGTGG
>NZ_NQYG01000034.1:0-57835 GCF_002878485.1 Pseudomonas sp. AD21 | reverse complement strand
GTCAACATCAATGTTTGCTGGGCCGACGTCTTCGCGAGCAAGCTCGCTCCCACAGGGGATCTTCATCGTTGCGAAGTGGCGCGTTGCCAGCAGTCTCGCTCAGCCCCGTCTACACTCAAGTCCACCATCGGAGGTAGCGCTCGGCAACGCGCCGGCAAAGGAGTGCGCCATGTCGCCTCGTTCGCAGTTCAACGGCCCGGCCCGGCAACACGGGGCGATCGGGTTGATGGCGGCTGCCACCCTCAGCCTGGCGCTGGTGTTGATGCTGTTGGTGGTCGATACCGGGCGCCTGTACATGGAGCAACGCAAGTTGCAGCGGGTGGTCGACAGTGCGGCGCTGGAAGCCGTCAGTCGCGGCGGCAATTGTCAGTCAGGCCTGACCGCCGCCGCTTATGCCGGGCAAAGCGCCGTGCGCAATGGCTACACCGTCGATGCCAACAACACCCTGGCAACCACCTGCGGCAGCCTGCAGACAGCGGCCAGCGGACTGCGTACCTTTACCGTCGATGCCACCCAGTCGGCCGCGGTCAAGGTCGCCGCCAGCCGAACGGTGACCACCAGTTTTGCCGGTGGCGTACAAGCGTTGTTCACCGGCTCACCCGTCAGCTTGAGCACCACGCTCAATGCCTCGGCGGTCGCCGCCTTGCCAATCCCGACGGTGGCGCAATTGAACATCCGCAGTACCCTGGCGAGCATCAACACCGCGCAATCGAACATTCTCAACCCGCTGTTCTCCGGGCTGCTCGGCGGCAACGTCAACCTCACCGCACTGGGCTGGGATGGTCTGCTCAACACCGACATCAACCTGCTCAGCTACCTCAATCAATTGGCGATCAACCTCAACGTGGCCGCCGGTAACTACACGCAGCTGCTCAACACTCAGGCTACGGTCACTCAACTGATTCAGGCGGCTGCGACAGTGGTGCAACTCAATGGCGCGACCGCCACGGTGATCACCGCGCTGGGGCAATTGCAGGTCGCGGCGATCAACGCCGCACCGGTCAAACTCGGCGATATCCTGCAGTTGCAGACCGGCACCACGGCGGCCGGGCTGGATGCCAACCTGCAATTGCTGCAATTGATTCAGGGCGTGGTGCAACTGGCCAACAGCAAAAGCGCGGTGGCTGCGACCTTGCCGATCAGCGTCTTGGGGCTGGCGAACGTCACGGTGCGGGTCAAGGTGATCGAGCCGCCGCAGTTTTCGGCGATTGGCGACCCGGCGCGGGCCAAGGCGAATCCATTGGGGCCGGACCGGATTTATGTGCGTACTGCGCAGATCCGCACGATGCTCTCGGTGGATCTGCCGGTATTGAGTGGGGTGGCCGGACTGACCAACGCGGTGCTGGGGCTGGTGGGGGGGCTGACCTCGACGCTCAATGCTGTGCTCGGCCTGAATCTGGTGGCAGTGCTGAACTCGGTGGTATGCCTTGGGTGTCAGCAACTGGATCCACTGCTTTTGCCGTCGCCGAGAATCGATATCAGCCTAGATGCCGGTGGTGCCAAAAGTTATGTCACTGATTACAGTTGCCCGACCGGATCCACAGGTACCAAGAGTCTGACTGCGCATACCGTTACCTCGATTGCCGACCTCAAGCTCGGCAAGATCGACCCCACCAATGCTTTCTCATCTTCAGCAGAGCCGACGGTAACGCCGTTGCCGCTGATCGATCTGGGCATAGCGACCTGTTACCGGGTCGTTGGGCTCGGCAGTTGCGACCCTAATTCGCATATTCAATACGGTGCCGGCGGCATCGCAATCATGCTGGATACTCCCGTCGCGCAAAACTCGCAGGACTTGCTATTTTCCAGTGGTACGCCATTTTCGACACCTGCCAACCTTAAACTGCCGCCAAGTGTGCAATCAGCTGCGCCGACCTCCAATATCGTCGGCAGCCTGAGCAACACGTTGGCGGGGATCAATTTGATCGTATACAGACCGCAGGGCAGTAATCCGCTGGGCGCAATTGTGACTGGCGTCGCCTCATTGATCAGTGATGTCACCAATCATCTGCTGCCTGTGGTGACCAACCTGGTTAGCCCATTGCTCGACCCATTGCTCAACAATCTGCTTAAAAGCCTGGGCATCAACCTGATGGACGTCGACGTCGGCGCCAACATGACCTGTGGCCAGACGGGCAAGGCCTATCTGGTGATCTAGACCTCCGGTGCCACTGGCAGCTCAATGCAGAACCGCGCGCCTTCCACCGAATTGCGCACGCTGAGATGGCCGCCCATGTTTTCGATGATGCCGTAACTCACCGACAGGCCCAGCCCGGTGCCGACGCCGACCGGTTTGGTGGTGAAGAACGGTTCGAAAATCCGCTCCAGCAAACGCGGGTCGATGCCGCCGCCGTTGTCCTCGACCCACAGCCGCACCTTGTGCTCATCGCGCTCGGCGTAGATCGAGATCCAGGGCTTGAACGACGAATCTTTCTCGCGTTTGCCGAGTAGTGCATCGCGGGCGTTGACCATCAGGTTGATCAGCACCTGCTCCAGCTGATCGACATAACCGCGTACCTGCACGCTAAAACCGGTTTCGCTGATGCGCAGGTCCACGCCCTTGCCGCGCATGCCCTCGGCCAGCAACGACAGCGTGCCTTCGATGGCCGAGGCCGGGTTGAACAGTTGCTGCTCGACCTCCGAGCGGCGGCCGAACACGCGCATGTGATCGACCACTTTTGCCGCGCGCTGCACCTGGGCGTCGATGCGGTTGAGTTTGTCGGTCAGGTAATCGATCTGCACATCGCCGTTACCCAGGCGCTTGAGCACGTTGACGATGGCCATGCGCATGACGTTCAGTGGCTGGTTGATTTCGTGGGCGAGGCCGGTGGCCATTTCGCCGAGGGTGGCCATTTTCGCGCTTTGCGTGAGTTGCTGCTGCGAGCGCCGCACCTCGGTGTTGTCGCGGCCCACGGCCTGCACTTCGAGCAGGCGCCCGTGTTCATCGAACACGCCGCGATCTGACCACACCCACCACGCGTGTTCGCGCCCGGGCAACTGCAGGCTGATTTCGGCGGTGCTCACTGGCAGCTCCGGGGTCAGCAGCGCCAGGCGTTGTACGAACGCTGCACGTTGTTCATCGGACATCCAGCTGCCCAGATCGACCCCCGGCAATTGCTCCGGCGTGCATTCCAGATAGGTCGCCAGCGGACGGTTGCCGAACGTCAGGGTCAGGTCCGGGCGATAGCGGCAGATCATCGCTGGCGAGTCTTCCACCAGAATCCGATAGCGCTCTTCGCTGTGCCTGACCTGCTCGGCGGCGAGGGTCGCTTCGGTGACATCCAGCCACAGCCCGACAGCTTCGACCGGCAGGCCAAGGTCATTGCGCAAAAGCTTGGCTTCGTCGAGCAGCCAGTGATATTCGCCGCGCGCGTCGCGCAAGCGAAAACGCGCGCGCACCGAGCCTTCGCGTAACAGTTGTCGGGAGCGGGCGAAATACAGCTCGCGGTCCTCAGGGTGAATCAGTTGCACCCAGTCGGCGCTGCTGCACTCGTCTGGTGTCCAGCCCAGCAGAGGTTCCAGGCTGGCGCTGAAGAAGTCTGGAATCAGCGCGCCTTCGACGTAGCGCTGGACATAAATCACCGCCGGCGAGCTGGCGATCAGATTGTCCAGTCGCGCATGGGCGGCTTCGGCCCGTTGCTGCTGGTTCTGGATGTCGCTGATGTCGAGCATGAACCCTACCAGGCGCCGCTGTTCACCGGTGCCGGCGACCTGACCCTGCACGCGATACCACAAGGGCGTTTGTTCGGGACCGCTGCGGTGCAGGCGAACGTTCAAGGTCAGGGCCTCGCCGTGCAGTTGCAGGGTGTGCAGGCGACTGCGCAGTTCTTCGCGGTCGGCCGGATGAATCAGCGCCAGCCAGTCCTGCAGTGAGATTCGAGCACTGTCTGCTGGCAGCACATCGAGCAGCGACGGGGCCAGCAGCACCTCGTCACCGAGCATCTCCCACCAACCAGTGCCGAGCAGGGTTTGCAGCGATTCGAGCCGCTCGGTGTATTGATGATGCTGCTGGTCGCGCAGGCGGCTGAGCAACGGGCCGGCGAGGGCGCTGGTCAATGACATCCAGTCGCGGTCGCTCAGATGCGGCGCGGCAACGTCGACGGTGTAGAAGCCGCAGAGCAGCCACGCCACCACCCCGCGATCATCGCTGTAGGGCACGGCGAAACCATCGGCGTTGCCGAACGTGGCTTCCACCCGCGCGTGTTCGTACAAGCCATGATGGGCGCCGAGGCGCTGCGGTGCACTGCCGTTGAGGCTGTCGAGCGGCGTGCCCAGACGCTGGCCGTCCTGCCACAGCATGGGTGCATCGTGGGCGCGATACTGTTCGAAGATCTGCCAGCCCTGTTCCTGTTCGTCGAGCAGGGCGATGGCCAGGCACGGGATATGCCAGCGCTGGGCGATGGCCTGCAATTGCTCGCTGACCACCACCGGCAGGCGCATCAGGCTGCAGGCTCGCAGGTGTTCGCTGATCTGCCCGGCGAGCGCCTGACAGGATTCGCGGTGGCGCGATTGCTGGCGCTCCAGCAGCAGGTCGGCGATGTCCATCAGTTGCAGCACCCAGCCCTCGGCCGAAGGCTGCACCCAACCGCGCAGGTGCAGGGTCTGATCGCTGAGGCCGGGAAAGTCCAGGTCGAGCATTTGCCCTTGCCAGTCTTGTGGGCGGCCTTCAATCGCCAGCGTGCTGTGCGCCAGTAAATAAGCCGACAGCGGCACCGGTGATTGGTGGGGCGGCTGTTGTGCCAGTTGGTGGCGCAACGGCCCGGCCAGCTGTAACACGCAACCGTCGTGGTCCAGATGCAGATGCAGGCCCAGCGGCGGCGAGCCGAGATGGTCGGGGAGTTCGTTGGCAGGCGCAGGCGCGCGTTTGAGCAGGCGCCCGAACAGTTTGTCGCCGGTGGTCAAAATTTCAGGCTCGACGCGGCGGAGAGGGTGGCGGGCAGGCTCGGCACTGCACCCACGCCCGGCAGCACCAGAAACGGAATGACCTGATTGAGCTTGCTGGTAGGGTAATCGACCCTGACCGTCAGCGTACCTTGAGTGGCGTCATACACCGCTGAGGTGTCGACGCCGACCACCAGGTTCAGCGCTGGTGGCACCCACTGCAACTGCTGGGTCAACGCGGTGTTGGCAGTGCTCACCACCACGGAGGCATAACCGGGGGTGTTGGGGTCGACCCCGACGCTGCGACGCACCGCTTCGGACGTTGCCTCGTTGAACGTCTGCATCAATACAAACGGCAGGCTGTAGCTGACGAGCGCGTAGAACACAGCGAAAAAAATCACGAATACCAGAGCGAATTCGATCGCCACTGCGCCTGCCTGTGATTTTGCGAAGCCGGTTTTCATGACTGCGTCTACCCTGACGTTCACTGCGTAGTATCAGCATAGAATCAATCAGCAGAATCGGACGGGATTTAACCGGATGCAGAGTTTAGTTCTCCTGATCTGGCTGGCCTTGTGCGCAGCCCAGGATGCCCGGCAACGGCGTATATCCAATGTGCTGACGTTCGGTGCGGGGGCGCTGGCGCTGATTTATCTGTGGGTGACCGGCACGACCTGGCTCGGGGCCGATGCGCAGGAGGGGCTCTGGGCTGGCGTGATCGCCCTGGCGTTGACCGCACCGGGGTATTTCATGGGCCGCATGGGCGCGGGCGATGTGAAATTAATGACAGCCATGGGCCTTGCGACGAACGGTTTATTCATTCTTTGCGCGTTTATCGGCGCCGGCGTCGCCAGTCTGCTCTGGCTGCTGATCGCGCCAAGAGTCTGGCTTCATATGAGTCAACGACTTAGAGAACATCTTCGATATATGGAGCCGGGAGTGTCAAAGAAGCTGCCATTTGCACCGTTCGTGCTGGCGGGGGTACTGGTTTCGATTCATTGGATCCATTAGTCGCCAGTTGCCACTAGTCCTATGTACATAGTCGGAAAGTGCGTCTACTTTCAAATGAAGTCGTTACACCGCCAAAGTGCAGAAAAAGTCAGCTTTGGCCTCGAGCAATGGAGTGGTTCGTGAACAAGCTTACGTCTGCGGTAAAAGTGCTCGTAGTCGATGATCAACCGTTGATTGTCGAAGAGTTGTGCGAGTTTCTCGAAAGCAGCGGTTACCGCTGTGTGCCGTGTGAATCCAGCCAGCAGGCGATCGAGCGTTTCAGCGAAGACGCGGAAATCGGCCTGGTGCTGAGCGATCTGCATATGCCCGACATGGATGGCATTCAACTGGTGCAGGAGCTGCAACGTATCTGCGGCAAACACCGGGTGTTCGAAGCGATCATGCTCACCGGTCGCGCTGATAAACAGGACGTGATCAAGGCCCTGCGCGCAGGGATTGCCGACTACTATCAGAAGCCGATCGAACTGGATGAACTGCTCGAAGGCGTGAGACGTCAGGAATTGGCGCTGCAGGATCGGCACAAGAATGTGCAGCTGGGTCATCTGAATCAGAAGCTGCAATTTCTTTCCGAATCCATCGACGATCTCTACCAGGACCTGGACAAGGTCCGGCGTAATCCGGCGGCAGTGGTCAGCGACATGCTCGGCGGCGATGGCGCCGAGGCAGAGCAGGAAATTCCGGCGATCTTCAATCAGTTGTCACCACGGCAGCTGGATGTGGCGCGCCTGGTGGGCAAAGGGCAGACCAACTATCAGATCGCCTGCGAGTTGGGCATCACCGAAAACACCGTGAAGCTTTACGTTTCGCAGGTGTTGCGCCTGACCCACATGCACAACCGCACCCAATTGGCATTGGCGCTTTCACCCAGCGCCTCAGCAGCTCGTCAGCGGGTAACCGCACACTGATCCCGATGGCCTGTCCATCGCGGACAGGCAGTCAATTCTTCCAAAATATCTCGTCGCCGATTACTTGGCCTGAGCCTTGGGATTGGGGAACAGATTGTCCAGGGTTTCCAGCAGGCGCACGTGGTAGATCGGCTTGCGAAACAGGTCCAGCACTTGATGGCGCAGCATGTCGCTGACGTCCTCCATGTCGGCGTGTCCGGACGTGACGATCACGGGTAGATGCTGGCGTGAAGTGTGCTCGCGCAGGCGTTTGATCAGCGACATGCCGGACTCCTCCGGCATACGCAGATCGGTAATCACCAGGGCGATATCGGGATAGCGGGTGAGGTGGTGCAGGGCGAGTTTCACCGACGTCGCGGTGTGGCAGACAAAGCCCTCGCCCTCCAGTAACTCGGCCAGCTCAAGCAACGCATCCTCTTCATCGTCAACCAGCAGCAACTGTTGGCGGGGGAGTGAGGAAGCAGTCATGGGCAGTCCCTGAGTAGCTGAAAGTGAGATCGAGTGTAGCGCGACATTCGCCGGACGCGATTCACATCAGGGTGTCTGCACCGGAGCTGTTTGTGCAGTGCCGCCCAGGGACACCAGGACGCTGTTGAAGATCGCAAAGATTTTCGCGCCCAGTGGTGTGATGAATACCACCACCACGACCGCCACCATGGCCACCACAATGGCGTACTCGATGGCTGACGCGGCTTCCGTGCTGGCCAGAAAGGACCTCAGGCGCATTATCAGGTATTCAAGGATCATGGACATTCTCCTTCATGACAGCGGGAGATCGGACCTGAAATCCGATGACTTGCCAGTGCCGGAGCGTTGCTGTTTTTCAGCACTGACCCGGGCACTGGAAGAGGGGAAAGGTTTGGATCAGGGCGTCGGTCTGACCTGTGTAGCGCCACCGAGTTTGGTCAGCACCAGGTTGAAAATGGCCAGCACCTTGTCGCCGATGGGCGTCACAAACACCACCACAACGACCGCCACCATTGCCACCACGATCGCATATTCAATGGCAGACGCACCTTCTTCACTTCTGCACAGCAATCTGGCCCTGGCCAATAGATAGTCGATGATCATCCGAAACATACGTCCACTCCTTTGCGCCTCTGGCGCCGATCCAACGCTACAGCGGCATGCTTTCACCGTGCTATCAGAGCATTGTCAACAAACCCCCGGTCAACAACTGTAAGAACGGATTAATCACAAAGGATTAGTCGGATCGTGAGTCGGCCCTGTCCCTACAGTTAATTGGCCAGGACTCATACTTTAGTGAGTTATTTTCCTGTCAGTAATGGCGTTTTGGCTCGGATCAGCTAGTTTGGAAATAGCGAAATAGTTGCATGTTCATAGCTGCCTGATCGCGAAAAAATCTCTCATCAGGAAGTACAGGCTGTCGGTGCAGTAAGGAAAGGGAGAGCCGTCATGAACAGTCGCGTCACCATGGGTCTTGCAGTAGTGTTGTTGCTTGGGGCAATCATCGTCGGTTACTGGGGCCTGGTCCTCAGTCGGCAACCGGCTCCCGTTGCCCAGGCGCCTGCCGCCCCGGCTGCCGTTGTGGAAAAAACCGTCGCCGCCGCCGAAGACCAGACCCGTCAGCCCGTGGTCGTGCTGTTGCACGATGTCCCGCCTTTTACCCCGTTGACGGCTGCGGATCTGGCGCTGGAAAAGCTGCGCAGTGCCCCGGCCGGCAGCCTGTCCAGCGTCGATCAAGCAGTCGGCCGTACCCCTTGGCGACACCTGAGCGCGGGCACTTGGCTCAACGATGAAAGCTTCGAAGCTGGCGGATCGCTGGCACGGATGATTCACAGTGATGAGCGTGCCTTGACCGTGGCGGTGGATGAGGTAATCGGTGCTGCCGGGCAACTGATCCCCGGTGACTACGTCGACGTGTTGCTCTACCTGCGCCAGGACGCGAGCAATCTGCAGCAATCGGCGCAGATCGTCGTACCGGCCATGCGCGTACTCGGCGTTGGCGATCAATACGGCCTGACCAACGACGGCCAGCCCGCCAGCCCGGCCCTCAGCGCCGACGACAAACTCAAACAGGATCAACGCCGCATCGCCGCGCGCACCGTGGTGCTGGCGGTGCCTGAGCAGTTGCTGAGCCGGATGATGCTCGCCACCCAGGTCGGCACGTTGCGCCTGGCCGTGCGCAGCAGCGAGGAGCAGCGCCTGGCCAAATACTGGGCTGGTGAAAAGCAGTCGCCGGCGCACCTGGACAACGCCAACAGCCAACTCTTCCAGTTCACGCAACTGGCCCTGGGCGCGGCGCCGAAAACGCCGGCCACTGGCGGCCATACGCGCACGCCGATGGAAGTGATCCGCGGCAACCAGGTTTCCCAACAAGCCCCATGACTGAGCAAGGATCCACGTGCATGCAGAGTCGATTCAGGCCGATAGTAAAACCTGTAGTCCGGGCCTTGATACTGATGGGACTGTCAATGAACGCGGCCATCGCGGCCACGGGCAATTGCTCGGCACTCGGCCGTATGCCGCCGGTGATCGAGATCGGCGAAGGGTTCCAGCAGGACATCCAGTCGCCGGTGGCAATCACCCGCGTGGCCATCGGCGACCCGAAAATCGCCGATGTGCATGACACCGGCCGCGCTTCGTTTTTGCTGACCGGCGTGGCTCCCGGCGCCACCAGTCTGATAGTCTGGACCTCGTGCTCCAGTGAGCCGCGTCAAAGCATGGTGTTCGTTAAAGGCAGTGCCACCGCGGCATTGACCAGCGCCAGCCGAATGCCTTCCGATGATCCGACGCTGCCCTCGCAAGTGCAGACCGACATTCGTTTCGTCGAAGTCAGCCGCACCAAGCTCAAGGAGGCCACGGCCTCGTTGATCGGTGTGCGCGGCAACTTCCTGTTCGGCTCGCCAGGTACGCTGCCGAACATCAGTGGCGTGCCGACGCCGAAGCTGCCGGTGGACAACGGTCAGTTCAACTTCTCATGGATCGGCGGCAAGACCATGGCGATCATCAACGCCCTCGAAGGCAGCGGTTTCGCCTACACCCTGGCGCGGCCGAGCCTGGTGGCGCTGAGTGGGCAGAGCGCAAGCTTCCTCGCCGGTGGTGAAATTCCGATCCCGGTGCCCAGTTCCGGCAGCGACACGGTGACCATCGAGTACAAGGAGTTCGGGATCCGCCTGACCCTGACCCCGACTGTGATCGACCGCAACCGCGTGGCGCTCAAGGTTGCCCCGGAAGTCAGCGAACTGGATTACGCCAACGCCATCACCATTGCCGGCACCCCGGTGCCGGCCCTGACTGTACGCCGCACCGATACCAGCGTGTCGCTGGCCGACGGCGAAAGCTTCGTCATCAGTGGCTTGATCAGCACCACCAACACCTCGCAGGTGAACAAGTTTCCGGGGTTGGGCGACATCCCGGTGATCGGCGCGTTTTTCCGTGATTCGCAAATCAAGCGCGAAGAGCGCGAGCTGCTGATGATCGTCACCCCGCACCTGGTGCAGCCGCTGGCCGCCGATGCGCAATTGCCGTCGCTGCCGGGCGAAAAACTGCGCAACTACGACCCGAACTTCTACCGCATGTTCTTCCTGGAAAACGGTAACTTCGACAAGCGCAGCGGGTTGTCCCAATGAACCAGAACCTGAGCCAGACCTTTCTTGCGATCACCCGCAACAGCACTGATCTGGAGTGGCTGCAAGGCGCTCTCGCCCCGCTGGGGCAAGTGGTCAGTGCCGGGGCCGGGAGCCTGGACGAATTGCTGGCGCTGGTCGATGTCACCTTCGCCAGCCTGGTGTTCGTTGGCCTGGACCGTGAGCATGTGGTGGCGCAGAGCGCGTTGATCGAGGGCGCGCTGGAAGCCAAACCGATGCTCGCCATCGTTGCGCTCGGCGATGGCATGGACAATCAACTGGTGCTCAATGCCATGCGCGCCGGCGCCCGGGATTTCGTGGCGTACGGTTCGCGCGCCAGTGAAGTCGCCGGGCTGGTAAGACGCCTGAACAAACGCCTGCCACCGGTGACTACCAACACCCAGCTCGGTGGCCTCACCGTGTTGTACGGCGCGCAAAGCAATTCGGATGGCGCACTGCTGAGCAACCATTTGGCGCAGGTGGTGCAAAAAAGCGGTCAGCAAACCCTGCTGCTGGATCTGGGCCTGCCCCGTGGCGACAGCCTGGCGTTGCTCGGGCTTGAGAGTTCGTTTCACTTCGGCGATGCCTTGCGCCATTTGCGCAGGCTCGACACCACCCTGATCGACAGTGCCTTCACCAGCACCGAAGCGGGCCTGCGGATTCTGGCGTATGCCAGCAACGACGAGCCGCTGGAAAGCACCAGCGCCGCCGAGCTGTACATGCTGCTCAGCGCCTTGCGCCAACATTTCCAGCACATCGTCGTGAACCTTACCGGGCAGTCCGACAGCGAAGCCTTGCGCACCTTTGTCAGCCATTGCGACAAGCTGCTGTGGTACACCGATCAGAACGTGCTCAACTGCCGCCGCAACCTCGCCGTGCTCAATCTGTGGCGCGAGAAAGGCATGAAGCTCGACCACGCGCGTTTGCTGGTGGACGGCTATCTGGGCAACGTTGCTCCGGATTCTGAAACCCTGGGAAAAACCTTCAATCTGGAAGTGATCGCGGTGTTGGCGGCCAACGCCGAGGTGCGTCTGAACGCCAAAAACCAGGGCGTCAGCCTGTTCGAACTGGCCCCGCGGGAAAAACTCACGCAGAGCCTGCGCACCCTCGGCGAGCGCCTGGCCAAACGCTCCGAAGGCTTGGCCAAACCCAAGGCCGTCACCTGGTTCGATCGCTTGCGAGGCACCTCATGAGCGCGGAAAAACTGTTCGGTGCGGTGCAGCATGGCCCGGCCGGCAACTCCGATCACGAAGGCCTGAAGCTGGTCCTGCACCGCTACATAATCGACGCCATTGAGGAGTCGGGGAAAAACCTGCTGGAAGGCTCGCGTCAGTTGCTGGCGCAGTTTGTCACCGACAAGGTCGCCGAATACATCGCCCGTCTGCACCTGGCGATTTCCCGTTACGAGATGGAGCGTCTGGCCGAGGAGATCGTCGATGAGCTCACCGGCTTCGGTCCACTGGAAGTGTTGCTGCGCGATCAGTCGGTGACCGAGATTCTGGTCAACGGCCCGCACCGGGTATTCATCGAGCGCGACGGCGTGCTGCACCAAAGTGACCTGCGTTTTATCGATGCGCATCACGTCGAGCGGGTCATGCAACGAATTCTTGCGCCACTCGGGCGCCGCCTCGACGAGTCCTCGCCGATGGTCGATGCGCGTCTGCCGGATGGCAGTCGGGTCAACGCGATCATTCCGCCGATTGCCCTCGACGGCCCGTGCCTGTCGATCCGCAAATTTCGCAAGGACATGCTCAAGAGCAGTGACCTGATGGCGATGCAGACCATCGATCTGGCTATTTTCGAATTCCTTCAAGAGGCGGTGGGCAAGCGCTGCAACGTGCTCATCAGCGGCGGTACCGGCACCGGCAAGACCACGTTGCTGAACATCCTCAGCCAATTGATCAACCCTCACGAACGCCTGGTGACCATCGAAGATGTCGCCGAACTGCAACTCGGCCACCCGCACGTCGTACGCCTGGAAACCCGTCCGCCGAATGCCGAGGGCCACGGGGAGGTCAAGGCCAGCGACCTGATCCGCAACGCCCTGCGGATGCGCCCCGACCGGATCATCCTCGGCGAGATTCGCGGGGTCGAAGTGGTCGATGTACTGACGGCGATGAACACCGGTCACGACGGTTCGATGAGCACCGTGCACGCCAACAATGCGCAGGATGCGTTGTTGCGCCTGGAGACACTGGTGGGTCTGACCGGCCGTTCCATCGCCGAGCGCACGTTGCGCCAGATGATCTGCGCCGCCCTCGATGTGATCATCCAGCTGACCCGCATGCCCGATGGCCGGCGCTGCGTCAGCGAGGTGGTGGAGGTGGTCGGCATTCGTGAAGACGTGTATGTCACCAACACCCTGTTTCGCCTTGATCGGCGCACCGGTTTCGGCTTCCTGCGCGAAGCGGTCAATCCGGCGGGCGACAAGTTGCGGCACGAGACGAACCTGGGCTGACAGCATGGGACGCACATCATGATCGGACCGGCCATTCTCATCCTGCTTTGCCTGATCCTGCTCGGGCTGTCGATCTGGCTTTTCCTGCACGGTATCCACAAGACCAGCAACGAGCGCGTGCTCAACCGCCTCGCGGCAGGACAGCCACAACTGGCCGCGCAGACGCCGACCTGGGTCGGGCTTGAACGGATGTTTTTGCGTGCCGGGCTGGGCCGTCCCACCGAACGCTTCGGCCTGTGGCTGACGCTGTGGGGCGCGGCGATTGCTCTTGGGTATCTGCTGGCAAGCTGGATCGGTTTGCTGACGATGCTGCTGGCGCCGCCGCTGATCTTGCGTCTGTACATTTCCTGGCTGTACCACCGCCGGATCAAACGCATGATCGAGCAGTTGCCGCAGTTGCTCGACCACACCGTGCGCAGCCTCAAGTCCGGACGCACCTTGAGTGATGCGGTCATGGGCAGCATCGAGGCGAGTGACGATCCGCTGAAAAAAGCCATGGGGCGGGTGCAGCGCAACGTGCAATTGGGCGTCAACCTGCCGGATGCGGTCAGCGATTTCGCCGAACTTTATGAACAGGACGAACTGCGCATGTTCGCCCTTGGGCTGAAGGTCAACCATCGTTACGGCGGCAATGCCAGCGAGTTGCTGGAGAACCTGATCAAGCTGATCCGCGAGCGTGATCAGGGCGCCCGGCAATTGCGCGCGCTCACTGGCGAGACGCGCATGACGGCGTGGGTGCTGGGTTCGCTGCCGGTGATCCTGGTGAGTTACTTCATGCTGACCAACCCCGGCTACATGCTCGGCATGTGGCACGACTCCGGTGGCCAGACCATGTTGATCATCGCCGTGGTGTTGCAAGTGACCGGCTGCCTGGCGCTGTGGCGCATGTTGCGGAGTGTTTGACATGGTCTATCTCGCCGCCCTGATGTTGCTGCTCGGCGCGCTGTTACTGGTGGTCAACCACCTGCTGACGGAGCGGCGTCGGGTGCGTCAGATTAACCAGCGGTTGCAGGGCCATCTGGTGCGCGAGAACCGTTTCGGCCATTGGCTGCGCGCCTTGGGCAGCAGCCGTTTTGGCCAGCGTTCGGTGAGCATCGACAGCGAAACCCAGACCTTGCTCAGCCGCCTCGGCTGGCGCCGCGCCAGTGAGCGCTCGCTGTACGCCGCCTGCCAGATCGGCACGCCGTTGCTGGCGCTGGGGCTGGCGATCTTTCTGCAGGAAGTGTTTTTCCCCCACGCGGCCAACGGCTGGCTGGTGCCCATGTTCGCCACGGGTGGCGGCTACCTGCTGCCAAAGCGGCTGTTGGCGTACGCCGCCGGGCGTCGGCAGAAAACCATCGCCGTGGAAATTTCCACGTTCATTCCGTTGCTGCGCATCCTGTTCGAGTCCGGTATGGCGGTCGAACAAGCCTTGCGCGTGCTCAGCATGGAAGGGCAAAAACTGCTGCCGGAACTGACCCGTGAACTGCGCTTGATTCTGGCACGGGTCGACTCGGGACTTGAGTTGGGACAGGAACTGCACAAGGCCGCGGTGATGCTCGCGGTCGATGAATTCACCGACACCTGCGTGATCCTGCAACAGTTGATCCAGCAGGGCGGCGGGGCGATGAAATCGCTGCTGGCGCTCAAGCAATTGCTCGATGATCGGCGCCTGACCCGACTGCAGGAATACATCTCGAAGATGTCCGCGAAGATGTCGGTGGTGATGATGCTGTTTCTGTTTCCTGCCTTGCTGATCGTATTGGCCGGCCCGGGGTTCACCGCGATTACCCGGGCGTTTGCAAACTGACGTTGGCTCGTGGAGAGCGTTTGATGAAAGCACTGATTGTCGTGGCAAGTCTGTTGATGCTCGGTGGCTGTGCCACCGACGGCCAGGCGCCGTGGTCGGCGATGCTGGCACCGACCAGTTGCAGCAAGCTCGATTCCGAGCAGGAACTGGCCCTGAACCTGGCGGACGATCTGGCCAACGACGGCAAGCTGCACGCCAGTCTGGCCAACCTGCAGAGCCTGCCCGACAACCTGGTCGAGGTGCGCCTGCGCAAGGCCAAGGTCTATCGGTTACTGGGGCGCAACGAGGCCGAACCGCTGTACCGCGGCCTGCTCGGCAGCTGCCTGACGGCGGATGCCGAACATGGCCTGGGCCAGCTCTATGCGGCGCGTGGCGACAACGGCCAGGCCCAGGCGCACCTGCAGCGCGCGGTGCGCCTGGCGCCGACCAATGACAAGATCCGCAACGACCTGGGCGTGGTCTACCTCAACCAGTTACGCCTTGAAGACGCCCGGTTCGAGTTCCTCACTGCCATTGAACTCAAGCAGAACGATCAACTGGCGCCGCTGAATCTGGTGACCTTGCTGCTGTACCAGAACAACTGGCAGCAAGCCGCCGAAATCGTCAGCCGTGCGCACCTGACGCCGGAGCAGTTTTCCGAAGCCCAGAGCCGTGCGGAGAAACTCAAGGTACCGGCCAAGGCTCCGGCAGCGGCCGCCAATCAGGTGGCGGTGGTGGTTGACCCACAACCGTCGACGCTCAAGTGAAACTCAGGGAGATCACCATGAACACCTTGCACCGTGTGTGCTGCCTGACCCTGCTCAGCCTGCCGCTCGCGGCTCAGGCGATCGACGCCGGTCCGGCTTCGGCGCAGCAACAGGAAACCGAAGGCTGGCTGGTGTTGCAAAGCCGCAACCAGGCCGCTTCGCCCAAACCACAAACCGCCACGGCAGCCGAACGGGAACTGGCGATGCAGCGCTGGTTGAAAAAGTACAAATACGAGATCCCGGATTTCTACGACCCGGATGCGGGCGGCAAGATCGAGACCAAAAACTAGGTCGATGGCGCCACCTGATCGTGTAGACGCCTGCGCAGGGTGGGAGCGCCCATCTGGAAATTGGCGCCATCACTTTGACTTTTTAGGTGGTATCAAAATGATGGCTCCTGTACATTCCCCGCGCCCGAACCAGACGACCTGGTGGGGTCGGTAGGGATGCCTGAGTCACGTGATGAACCCTGCTGAAACTGTTTCTCATGTTCTGGAAGGGAATCTCTCGTGAATACCGCTCGTTTGCGCCGCTCTGTCCTGGCGCTCTCCATTGCTGCCACCACACTGCACACATCCCTCGCTGTCGCCGCCGGCGCAAGCCTGAACCACGATCTGAGTAGTGGTCCGCTGACCAGCAATCTGCAGAGCCTTGGGCTGGTCACTTTGAGCGGTAACGGGAATATCGCGCCGGCCTCAGCGTCGACCTTGACCTATGGCGCACAGCTCACGGGCGTGACGGCGGATCAACTGCGCAACAGCGGCAATATCCAGATTGACGGTGCCAGTTTTGGCGCCGGCATCAGCATGAGCACCGCCGGGCTGGCGCCCACCCGGATCACCGGCTCTGTGATTAACGAAGGCTCCATTTCGATTCACGGATTGACCGACTCTGGCAATTCCAGCGGTATTTCCGATATTGGCAGCACGCTGGGCGGTTCTTTATCGAATGAAGGCAGTATCGACGTCAGCGGTCAGACAGCCAGCGGCGTCTTGCTGGTGCACACCAACATGACCGGGTTGACCAATCGAGGCTCCATCACGGCAAGCGGTGCCGATGCCTTGGGCGTGTTGCTCGACGGCACCACGATGAGCCTGTCGGTCAACAACACGGGGACCATCCGCGCGACCGGCAGCAACGCCGAAGCGCTGGTGTTCGAGGGCGTCAAATTCACGCGTCCCGCGGGCACGAATGCCATTGCGCTGTTCAACAACGGCACCCTCTCCGGCGAGGATATTGGTGTTCACGTCAGCGGCCAGGCGACTGGCGCTCTGCCGTTCGGGATCTATCAGCAGAATGGTTTGATCGAGGGTGGCAAGGCGGCGATCCAGGTGGATGACGGTGAGAGTTATTTCAGCTTCTACGGCGGTACCGTCCGTGGTGATCTGTTGGGTCTGTCCGGGGTGAAAGTCGACGGTGACGCCATCTTCGACGGTTCGACCATCCGTTCCGGCTACGTCACCATCGAGGAGGGCACGCTGACCCTGATGAAGCCGCACACCACCTTCATTGGCGACTTCGACATGGAAGAGTCGAACTCGGTGCTGGAAATGTACCTGGGCAACGACACCAACCCGGCGTTGCCGGTGTTGAAAGTCACTGGCACCACGGACATCGCACCGGGCGCTCAACTGCGTCTGCTGGCACGTTCCAGCGATTTTAGGGTCGCCCCGGGCGGCACGCGTTATACCTTGATCAGCTCGGGCGAGTTGATCGGTGGCAACAACCTGAGCGTGACGTCGACCTCTGCGCTGCTGGATGTAAAGAGCTTCGGCGTTGTCGGCAATGACATCACGAGCGTGGTGACGACCAAGTCGAGCGAGGTGCTGGCCGAGAACACCCTGGCAGTCGGCGGCAGTGATAATGCGGCGACGGCGGTGGGGCATGTGCCGGGGCTGTTGTCGCACCTCGATGAGCAGGATCCGGTGTTTCAGGCATTCGCCAACGCCAGCACCGATGCCGAACTGGCACGGCTGGGCGAAACCCTCAGTCCGGATGTCAGCCGTGGCGTGCTTCACGCGGCCACCAATAGCCAGACGCTGGTAACGGGTGTGATCAACGATCGCTCCAGCCGCGCCCGCTCGGCCACCGGCAATCCGGAAAAAGGCGTGTGGTTGCAAACCCTGAGCAGCGACGCCAACCAGGACGAGCGCCGTGGCGTGGCCGGTTATGACGCCGACAGCCACGGGATCGCGGTGGGTGCCGATGGCCAGTTGAATGCCGACATGACGCTGGGTCTGGCCTACAGCTATCTCGATACCGATGTGAAATCCGATCTCGGCAACAAGACCAACGTCACCGGGCATGCGCTGACGCTGTACAGCAACTGGGTGCATGACAACTGGTTCGTGGACTCGTCGTTGATGTACGGTTGGAACGACAACGAATCCAAGCGTTACATCGCCGGCACCCGGGCCAAGGCTGATTACGACAGTGACGTGTTCGGTGTGAGCGCGCTGGCCGGTTACAGCTTGCACCTGATGCCGGATGTGGTGCTGGAGCCTCAGGTCGGCGCGCGCTATGCCAATGTGGGCATGGATGCGTATCGCGAGAAGGGCAGTTCGGCGTCGCTCAATGTCGGTAGCCAACGTTATGAAGTCGGTGAGATGGGCGTCGGTGCGCGTCTGGCGGCAGCATTCGATGTCGGTAACGGCAGCCTGGAACCCGAAGCGAAACTGATGGCCTGGCATGACTTCATTGGCGACAAGGTCAGCACTACTTCGGCGTTTGTGCTGGGCGGTGAGTCGTCCGTCAGCCGTGGCACCACGCCGGTGCGTGACAGCTATGAGCTGGATCTGGGCGCCAACTACCGAATGGGTGCCTGGAGTGTCGGGGGCTCCTATAACCATGTAGCGTCGAGCGGTTTCGATGCCGATGGTTTCACGGCGAAGGTGCGTTACGCGTTCTGATTCACACAACGTAAAACCTGTGGGAGCGAGCCTGCTCGCGAAGACGGCGTATCAGTCGACCAAACAGTTGGCTGATTCACCGCTTTCGCGAGCAGGCTCGCTCCTACATTTGTTTTGACTCAAGGCTGAAAAGGTAATCCTGGCCCCTACAACTGATAGCTGAAACTGATGCTGTAGCGCGCCCGACGATTGAACGTATCCAGCGCTTCATCCGACATTGGCTTGGCCGCCTCCAACGCAATGTTGTAGTACTTGGCATCACCAAAGCGCAGGCCCACTGCCGCCGATGACAGGTCGTTGCTCTGCACCTGCAGTTTGTTGAACCAGGTTTTCGACCGGTCCAGCACTACGTACGGCTGCAGAATGCGCACCCAGTTGCCGTCGCGATTGAAGCTGTAGTTGACCTCGTAAGCCGCGCCCCAGCCCTTGTCGCCCGACGCCTGATCATCCGGGTAACCACGGCCGAAATTCTGCCCGCCAAACACTGCGCGCTCGCTGTCGGGCAGGGTGTCGTCACTCCAGTACAGCGCCGCCGACAGCACGCCTTGCCAGTTGTCGAAGAACTTGTCGCTCTGCACCCCGGAGAGGCGCAGGCGCAGGAAGTTCAGGTCCAGTGCCGGGTTGTTGGAGTGCGCGCCCATGCTGTCGAGACCTTGATACAGGCCGCCACTGAGAATCCGCAGTTGCCGGGCATCGGTCTTGCGCCAGTCGCCTTCGAACGCGAGGGCGCGCACGTTGGTGCGCTCCTCGATGCTCACCGGGTAGCCGACCACGTCGTAACGGTTTTTGTCATCCACCGCATACAGCCGCGCACCGCCATTGAGCAACTCGTTTGACGCCGCAATGAACGGGTGGCTGACACCGATGGAATAACGGTCGTCCTCCTTGTGCGGCTTGAGTTCGAAGCCATCGCTGGTGAGCACATTGGTGCCCGGGTCGGAGCGGTAGCGTGAAGCGAACAGACTCAGTTGCGTGCCTTCGCTGTTGAGGAACTGGTTGTAGTCCAGACGGTAGTAATGCTCATGATCGTCCCCCGGCGGAAACAGTCCGCTGAGGGTCAACTGCTCGCCCATGGCGGTCTGCGAGTTGCTGCTGACCCCAAGCAGTGCCTGAGTGCCGTTACGGTTATCTTCGGTGGAGTTCAGGCTGCTGGTGAACGCTTTGCGGCTGGCTTGGGCAACCAGGGTAGTCGCGCCGTCGGTGGTGCCGGGCGGCGGCACTTGCGCCTGGATGGTCACGCCGGGGATGCGGGTCATCAGGGTGGTGTAGCGTTCGAACGTCTTGCGGGTCAGCGGCCGTTCGGCCTGGATTTTTGCCGCCAGTTCGTCGAGCAGGCCCTTGACCCGGCCGACATCGCCCTGCACCTGGACATCGCGAACATAACCTTCGACCAGCACCACCCGGGCCACGCCACCGTCGAAACGCTGTTGCGGCAGGAAGGCATAGGACAGCAGGTAGCCGTCTTTCTGATAGCGACGGGTGATGTTGCGCGTGGCTTCAATCAGATCGGCCAGGCTGGTCTGGTGGCCGATCAGGGGTTTGTAGACTTCGGCCAGTTCGTTGAGCGGGTAGATCGTTCCGCCTTCGATCTGCACGGTCTTCAGATTGATCTTGGTCTCCATCAGCAGCGGTTGTGTCGCGGCCGCGCCAGGTTCGGGGACTTGCAGGGGCGTGGTGGCCGGGCGATAGGCATCCGCCGGCAGGTTCGGCACAGGCAGATTGCGGGTGGTTTCGTTACTGTTGAGAAAGCTGGGCAGGGTGTCGGCGAGGGCGGCGGAACTGAGACTGAGGAACAGCAGGGATGCCATTACGCGCATAGGACACTCCGTGGTCAGATCACAGCACTGGGCTGATTTTTTCCTAAGAAAAAAGCGGAAGACTCGTGGGAGTCTTCCGCCCTCAACCAAGCGTAGGCGCTGTAGGTGAGGCCGTCGAATCGGCCAGGTGCAATTTAGTGTGTGGTGCCTCCCAGAGTGCCGGTCAGGCCACCGAGTACGCCGCCCAGGCCACCGGTTGTGGTGCCGCCGGTGCTGGTGCCGCCGTTGAGCAGGCCTCCGACGGCGGCGACGGTACCGCCTACGTTGCTGACCACACCGCCGACCGCCGTGGTGACCGGGTTGTTGGTGGAAGCGATGGTCGCGCCGACTGTGCTGACCGCTCCGCCGACCTGACCGGTGAGACCGGCGACCGGTGCGCCCAGGCCCGTCGAGGCGCCGACTTGTTGAGTCACGCTGGTGACCGCAGTGGTCACCGGATTAAGCCCTGCGCCCACAGTGGCCCCTACTGTCGCCAGCGGCGAGGTGGTGCCAGTGATCGGTGTGCCCGAGCCGCCGAGTACGGTGTTGAGCGAGGCGATGGTGTTGCCCAGCGAAGCGGTGGTGACGCCACCGGCACTGACCGCACCGTTGGTGTTGCCTGCGTTCAGACCGCCGCCGACATTGACCACGGCGCCGCCAACAGTTTGCAGCAGGCCGGTACCGCCCAGACCGCCACCCAGACCGCCGCCCAAGCCACCACCGGACGTGCTGCCGTTGTCGACCAGCCCGCCGGCTTTGCCGACCGTGGTGCCGACGTTGGTCAGGGCGCCGCCGACGGTATTGGTCAGGGCATTGCCGCTGCCGGCGCCGGTAACCTGACCGCCCAAGCTTTTGACTGCGCCACCGACCTGGCCGATGACGCCATTGAGCGGAGCGCCGAGGCCAGTCGTATCGCCGACTTTGTCGGTGGTGCTTTCAACCATCGCAATCACGGGTACCAGGCCGTTGCCGACGCTCTTGGTCACTGAGCCGAGCGGACCGGTGGTGGTGGCCAGGCTCAGGGTGTCGCCGAGCATGGTGACTTTTTCGCCGACGCCGTCGAGCACCGGTGCGACTTTGGTGACCACACCGCCGACGACCGGAACGCTGCCGGTGGCGGTCGCCAGTTTGCCGCTCAGGTCAGAGACGCCGGTGCCGACATCTGCCACTACGCCGCCCACCGAGGAGGCAGTGACGCCCAGGCCATTGTCGACTGTGCCCAGCTTGCCGATGCCGTTGGCCACGCCATTACCCAAGGTGCTGACCACATTGCCGGCGGTGTTGGCCGCGCTTTGCACGACGCCACCGACGACCGGAACGGTGCTCAGCGAATCGCCGACCTGGCCGACGCCATCACCGACGCCGGAGACGGTTTTGCCGACATCCTGCACCAGGGTCGTGGTTACCAGCGGCGTCGTGGTCGGGTTGGTTGGATTCGTGGGGTCAGTAGGATTCGTTGGATTGGTCGGTTTGGTTGGATCAGTACCGCCAGTTGTACCCGTTCCGCCCGTTCCACCGGTACCGCCTGTGCCAGCGGTATCACCGGTGCCACCAGTACCTCCAGTACCGCTCGTGCCGCTGGTTCCGCCAGTGCCTGAGGTTGCACTGTCTGGCGAAGAGCTGCCGGAGCTGCTGTGATGGCCGCCACCGCCGCTGCTGCAGCCCGCGAGACCAAGGGAGAGGATCAATGCCAGCGCTGTTGCCGATTTGCACCACACTTGAGTTTTCATGATTGAGATTCCTTGCACCTGTCACAACGTTCGTTGCATTCGATGGCTCACCGATCTGTTGCCGGTGATGCCTCGTCCGTGGTGCCAATCTCAATCGCGCCGCAGGTTCCGACCATTCTCAAGTTGGTATTAACGCCTTTATATATAAGGCGCGGTGCAGCGCCTAAGGACTAATACCCAGGTTATAAACGCGCAAAAAAAAGCCTTGAGAATCAAGGCTGGGTGTTTTTCAGAGCGCGATGCGCGGCGCGGAAAAACTTAAGTGATATACACACAATTTACAGGCTTGGCGAACCCTCAGCGGATAGAAAACCTCTGGCGAAGGATCAGGCAATCGGCTGCCACTGCCCGACCATGTGCTCCAGGTCCCCGGCGCCGATCAGACGCAATTCTCCACTCGACCCCGGCGCAGTCGCCAGCAGCGAAACCTCACTGGGCAGGCGCACCGGTTTGCGAAAGTGCACGGCCACTTCAAGGTTGGCCTTGGGCAAGTGATCGGAAAGGGCCGCAAGCGTTCGCGCCTTGTTCCACAACCCGTGGGCAATCGCGGTGGGAAAACCGAACAGCTTGGCGCTGACGGCGCTCAGGTGAATCAGGTTGTAGTCGCCCGAGACTTTGGCGTATTGCCGACCGATGTCGGCCGGCGCTTTCCATTGCGCCACCTGCGTCAACACCTGTGACGGTTCCCAGCTTTGCTCGACGGGTTCACCATCAAGTTTCACCCCGCGACAGAGCATCTGGCTTTCGGCTTCCCACAGCGGCCCGAGTTGATCATCCAGCGTGGTCAGCAAGTCGAAGGTCGCGCCTTTGGGATGCGGTTGCAGGTTGTGCACCCGGACACTGACTTGCGCGCGGCTGATCCCGCCCATCGGCCGCAATACACGGATGCGGTTGCTCAGGTGAATCAGCCCCAGCAACGGGAACGGAAAATCCTTTGCCGTGAGCAATTGCATCTGCAGCGCGAACGCAAGGATATGTGGATAAGTCGGCGGTAACAGTCCGTCATCGGCAAAGCCGCAGACCTTGCGATAGGCCACCAGTTTCTGCGCGTCGACGTCGACCCAGCAGCGCAAACCGCTGTCGGGCAGTTGGGTGCCGGTGATCTTGCGGCGCGTCGCGGCCCGCGCATACAGCCCGGGCAGGCTCGGTTCGCGGTCGAGGGTGTGCCATTCAATGCTCATGTCTACGCCCCCAGAACACTTTGTCCACAGACCCGCAGCGCCTGGCCGGTGAACGCGCCGGTGCCCGGTTGTGCCAGCCACGCGACGGCTTCGGCGACGTCCTGCGGCAAGCCGCCCTGGCCCAGCGAACTCATGCGCCGCCCGGCCTCACGCAGGCCGAACGGGATGTGTGCGGTCATTTGGGTTTCGATGAAGCCCGGCGCCACGGCGTTGATGCTGATGCCGCGCTCGAGCAGTGTCAGCGCCCAGGCTTGGGCGAGGCCAATCAAACCGGCCTTGCTCGCGGCGTAGTTGGTCTGTCCGCGATTGCCGGCGATACCGCTGATCGACGCCAGCAGAATCACCCGCGCATGGTCGTGCAGAGTGCCGCTGTCGAGCAGGGCCTTGGTCAGCACTTGCGGGGCATTGAGGTTGACCGCCAGCACCGCGTCCCAGAATTCCGGGGTCATGTTGGTCAGGGTCTTGTCACGGGTGATGCCGGCGTTGTGCACCAGTATGTCGAGGCCGTCCGGCAACTGTTCGATCAGCTGCGCAGCGGCGTCTTCGGCACAGATGTCGAGGGTGATCGCCCGGCCGCCGAGCCGCGCGGCGAGGGCGTCCAGATCAGTCTTGGCCGGTGGTACGTCGAGCAGAATCACCTCGGCGCCATCGCGGGCCAGGGTCTCGGCAATCGACGCGCCGATCCCGCGGGCCGCGCCGGTAACCAGCGCCTTGCGTCCGGCCAGTGGTCGCGTCCAGTCGGTAACTTGTGTGGCGCACGCGGTCAGGCGAATCACCTGCCCGGAGACAAAGGCACTCTTGGGCGAGAGGAAAAACCGCAGCGGGCCTTCCAGTTGTTCCTCAGCGCCGTCACCGACATAAATCAGTTGCAGCGTGCCGCCGCTGCGCAGCTCCTTGGCCAGTGAGCGCGAGAAACCTTCGAGCGCCCGTTGCGCGCTGGACGCGAAGGGATCGCGCAGGTTTTCCGGGGCGCGGCCGAGAATCACCAGATGCGCGCTGTTCTCGAGATTTTTCATTAGCGGCTGGAAGAATTCGCGCAGCTGTTTGAGCTGGTCGGTGTGCTGCAGGTCGCTGGCGTCGAACACCACGGCCTTGAGTTTCGGCCCATGCCCGGGAATCCACGCAGTGGCCAGCGAAGGTTCGGTGCCGTAGCTGTAGATCGCATCGGTCAGGCGGTTGGCGAACGCATTGACGCGTTCAGCCAGCGGCCCGCCGCCAATCAGCAGCGCGCCGTCCACCGGGCGCAGACGTCCGGCCTGCCAGCGTTCCAGCCGCACCGGCGACGGCAGGCCCAAAGCCCCGACCAAACGGTGGCCGATGGACGAGTTGGCGAAGTCGATATAGCGGTCAGACATGGAACGCTCTCCAAAAGTTGGGGTTCAAAGTGTGGACTACCCACGGCAATCAATCGTTCGATCCACGCAATAAGGCCTACGCTAGAACAGCAGAGTAGTTGGCCGCCGATGGTTTTGTGGCCGAACACAAATTCAGTAACAACGCTGAACCCTGCAGGAGTGACCTGTGGTGGGGGGATTTATCCCTGATCGGCTGCGAAGCAGTCGCATAAGTGCGCGCGATGTCCCTGATGTATCGCGAGTGCAATGAGGGGGGCCGCTGCGCGACCCATCGGGGATGAATCCCCTCACTACAGGTCACTCCTACAAGGGGTTCAGGTGAATTCGACCATTTGGAAAAGGAGCTTTTCATGAGTCAGCTGCGCCGCGTCGCCATCATCGGTGGTAACCGTATCCCTTTCGCCCGTTCCAACGGGCCGTACGCCACTGCCAGCAATCAGGTGATGCTTACCGCTGCCCTTGAAGGCCTGATCGAACGCTACAACCTGCACGGCCTGCGCATCGGCGAAGTGGTGGCGGGTGCGGTGCTTAAATTGTCACGGGATATGAATCTGACCCGCGAATGCGTGCTCGGCTCACGACTGTCACCCACCACCCCGGCCTATGACATCCAGCAAGCCTGCGGTACCGGGCTGGAAGCCGCCTTGCTGGTGGCGAACAAGATCGCCCTCGGCCAGATCGATTGCGGCATTGCTGGCGGCGTCGATACCACGTCGGACGCGCCGATCGGCGTCAGTGAAGGCCTGCGCAAGATTCTTTTGCAGGCCAACCGCGCCAAGACCACCGGCGACAAGCTGAAAACCTTCCTGCAGCTGCGGCCCAAAGACCTGATCCCGGAGTTCCCGCGCAATGGTGAGCCGCGCACCGGTCTGTCGATGGGGCAGCACTGCGAGTTGATGGCGCAGACCTGGAACATCCCCCGTGAAGAGCAGGATCAACTCGCTCTGGAAAGCCATCAAAAACTCGCCGCGTCTTACGGCGAAGGCTGGCACAACGACCTGATGACGCCGTTCCTCGGTCTGACCCGCGACAACAACCTGCGCCCCGACCTGACCCTGGAAAAACTCGCCGCGCTCAAACCGGCCTTCGAAAAAAGCGCCAAGGGCACGCTGACGGCGGGCAACTCCACGCCGCTCACCGATGGTGCTTCGGTGGTGCTGCTGGCGAGTGAGGAATGGGCGAAGGAGCGTGGCTTGCCAATCCTCGCCTATCTGCGCGACGGCGAAGCGGCGGCGGTGGATTTCGTCAACGGCGCCGAAGGCCTGTTAATGGCGCCGGTGTATGCGGTGCCGCGTCTGCTGGCCCGCAACGGGCTGACCTTGCAGGACTTCGACTACTACGAAATTCACGAAGCGTTCGCCGCGCAGGTGCTGTGTACGCTCAAGGCCTGGGAAGACTCTGAATACTGCAAGATCCGCCTCGGGCTGGACGCGCCGCTGGGCTCGATCGACCGCAGCCGGCTGAATGTCAAAGGCAGTTCGCTGGCGGCGGGGCATCCGTTTGCCGCGACCGGCGGGCGGATCGTCGCCAACCTGGCGAAACTGCTGGATGCGGCGGGCAAGGGACGCGGGCTGATCTCGATCTGCGCGGCTGGCGGCCAGGGCGTCACCGCGATCATCGAACGCTGAGCATCGTTTACTGTGGGAGCGAGCTTGCTCGCGAAGGGGCCGTGGCAGTCGCCGTCATTGTGTCTGACACACTGCCTTCGCGAGCAATCCCGCTGCCACGGGGATTGGTGTCGTGTCAGATTCTGTCGCAAATGCCCTCGACGGCCGATAACTACAAACAAGGTGTGCTCAGCTATGATCCACAATGGCCGATTATTTCGGCACAGTGTGTGCATCCACAGGGTTCACAGGTCGGCAACCCCTCCCCGTGGCGCGAGGATTGCCGTATAACGAGTGACATTCGCGTGTTTGGTAATAAAGGACCCACAATAAAAGCTGATGAAGACTCCAAAACGCATTGAACCCCTGATCGAAGACGGTCTGGTCGACGAAGTGCTGCGCCCACTCATGAGTGGTAAAGAAGCAGCTGTTTATGTGGTGCGCTGCGGTAACCAGTTACGTTGCGCGAAGGTCTACAAGGAGGCGAACAAACGCAGTTTTCGCCAGGCGGCCGAGTATCAGGAAGGCCGCAAGGTGCGTAACAGCCGGCAGGCCCGGGCGATGGCCAAGGGCTCGAAATTCGGTCGCAAAGAGACCGAAGATGCCTGGCAGAACGCCGAAGTCGCGGCGCTGTTCCGTCTGGCCGGTGCCGGCGTGCGAGTGCCCAAGCCGTACGATTTTCTCGATGGCGTGCTGCTGATGGAACTGGTGGCCGACGAATACGGCGACGCCGCGCCGCGTCTGAACGACGTGGTGCTGGAGCCGGATCAGGCCCGCGAATATCACGCGTTCCTGATCTCGCAGATCGTACTGATGTTGTGTACCGGTCTGGTGCACGGTGACCTCTCGGAGTTCAACGTACTGCTGACCCCGACAGGTCCTGTGATCATCGACCTGCCGCAGGCGGTGGATGCGGCGGGCAACAACCATGCATTCAGCATGCTGGAGCGGGATGTCGGCAACATGGCTTCGTACTTCGGGCGCTTTGCCCCGGAGTTGAAGCAGACCAAGTACGCCAAGGAAATGTGGGCGTTGTACGAAGCTGGCATCTTGCACCCGAACAGTGTGCTGACCGGCGAGTTCGACGATCCGGAAGACCTGGCCGACGTCGGCGGCGTGTTGCGCGAGATCGAAGCGGCGCGTCTGGATGAAGAGCGCAAGCAGGCGATCCGTGCGGCGGATGACGAGCCGAAGGGCAAGTCCGACGAACCACCGCCGCCACCGTGGATGCAGTAAGCGTTTAAAAAAAACCGGCTTCGGCCGGTTTTTTTGTGCCTGCCCCATTGCCAGAACCACCGCAGATCCCCTGCAGGAATGAGCCTGCTCGAAAACGCCGCAGGTCCCTTGTCGGAGTGAGCCTGCTCGCGATGGCGGCGTGTCATTTAGCAAGAGTGTTGTCTGACCCACCGCCATCGCGAGCAGGCTCACTCCTACAAGGGATTTATGGTGTTCTTGAAATGCGTATGGGACTCTTGTCAGCCCTCGCACACTCAAGGATTGAATGTGAACGCCCGCCTGATCATCACCGCCCGGCTGATCTCCGACTTCGGCGCCTTTCTCAACATGGTCGCGCTGGCGACTTACGTCTACCTGCTGAGCAACAGCGCCATGAGCGTCGGGATATTCCTGGCCAGCCGTGTCGGCGGGGGGATTTTCGCCAGTCTGATCGGCACACGGTTCTATCGACGCTGGAATGGCCGGGTGCCGTTGATCGCCTTCGATCTGCTGCGTGCGGCGCTGCTCGGCGGGCTGTTGATCTTGCCGGTCAGCCAGCAGGCTTTGCTGTTGCCGGTGATCGCCTTTGGTCTGGGCTTTGGCAACTCGATGTTCGCCATCGGCCTCAACAGCCAGTTGCCGCGGCTGATCGAACCGGCGCAGCTCCTGAAAACCAATGCCTGGATCACCTCGGCGTCATCGGCGGCGATGGTCGGCGGCAGCCTGGTCTCCGGTTTGCTGGTGGCGGCATTCGGTTTCGAAACGGTGTTCGCGCTCAACGCACTGACCTATTTGCTGGCGGCGCTGTTGATCGCACCGTTGCGCTTCGCCGCCTCAGTGATCGACGAACAATCGGCCAGCGAACACGGTGAATGGCCAGCCCTCAGGCAAGGTCTGCGCAGTGCCCCGGTGATCGCGGCGATGCTTGCTGTGACCATGGCCGATACCTTGGGCAGCGCTGCACACAACGTCGGCTTCCCGATCATTTCCAAATTACTGACACCGGACTCGGCCAGCACCACGCTGGGCCTGATGCTGGCGGTGTGGGCCAGCGGCAAACTGCTTGGTGCGCGGATTGCCAGTCGCCTGGAAGGCTCGGACAACTGCCATCTGGAGCGGCGGTTTTTCTTCGGCGTGGCGTTGATGTCCTGCGGTTTCATCCTGATGTTCCAGCAGCACAGCCTCTATGGTCTGTTGCTGTTTTCGTTGCCTGCGGGGTTGGGCGACGGCTTTTCCGAAGTCGGCCTGATGTCGCGCCTGCAACGTGAACCGGAGCATTTGCGCCTGCCGATCTTCAGCTTTCTGACCTTGCTGCAAATGACCGGGTTCGGCGTCGGCATGCTGATTGCCGCGCCGTTCTATGGCTGGGGGACACCGGGGGCCGTGGTGCTGCTGTTCCACGGCATCCCGCTTGGTACGTTGTTGACGGTCAAAGGATTGGCGCTCAGGCGCGCGCGGGTTGCGCGCAGCAGCCCGACGCCAGTTCCTTGAGGATCGGGCAATCGGGGCGATGGTCGCCATTACAGTGTTCGACCAAATCCTGCAGGGTGTCGCGCAACTCGCCGAGTTCGCGGATCTTCTGGTTCAACTCGTCGATGTGCTGACGTGCCAGGGCTTTCACATCAGCGCTGGCGCGTTGGCGATCCTGCCAGAGGGTCAGCAGCTTGCCGACTTCTTCCAGGGAAAACCCCAGATCCCGCGAACGCTTGATGAACGCCAGCGTGTGCAAGTCATCCTCGCCGTAGACCCGGTAGCCGCTGTCGGTGCGATGGGCGGCCTTGAGCAGGCCAATCGACTCGTAATAGCGGATCATCTTTGCGCTCAGGCCACTGTGCCGGGCCGCTTGGCCGATGTTCATCGGTGCTCCTCCAGGTCCTTCGGTTTCCAGGTTTTCAACAGTAGCGCATTGCTCACCACGCTGACGCTCGACAGTGCCATCGCTGCACCGGCCAGCACCGGGTTGAGGAAGCCGAACGCCGCCAACGGAATGCCGATCAGGTTGTAGACGAACGCCCAGAACAGATTCTGGCGGATCTTCGCGTAGGTCTTGCGGCTGATCTCCAGCGCTGCTGGCACCAGACGTGGGTCGCCGCGCATCAAGGTGATGCCGGCCGCGTGCATCGCCACGTCGGTGCCGCCGCCCATGGCAATGCCGATGTCGGCCGCCGCCAGTGCCGGGGCGTCGTTGATGCCATCGCCGACCATCGCCACCACTCCGGTTTTCTTCAGTTCGGTGACGGTGGCGGCTTTGTCGGCGGGCAGCACTTCGGCGTGGACATTCTTGATGCCCAAAGCCTCGGCGACGACTTTCGCGCTACCACGGTTGTCGCCCGTCAGCAGATGGCTGTGGATATCTCGGGCTGCGAGTTGTTGCACCGCTTGCAGTGCGCCGGGCTTGAGTGTGTCACCGAAGGCGAACAACCCGAGCACACGCGGTTCAGGGCTTTGCTCGATCAGCCACGACAAGGTCCGGCCTTCGGTTTCCCACGCCTTGGCAGATTCGGCGAGGTTGCCGGCGCTCAAACCGCTTTCTTCCAGCAAAAGCCGGTTGCCCAGTGCGAGGCGCCGCCCCTCAAGATTGCCGGCGATACCACGCCCGGTCAGGGATTGGCTGTCGCTGACATCGGGCACGCTCAGGTCGCGCTCGGCCGCCGCGTCCAGTACCGCTTTGGCCAGTGGATGCTCACTGCCGCGCTGCAGGGCGCCGGCCAGTTGCAACGCTGAGTTTTCATCGCCATCCAGTGCACTGAAATGCGCGATTCGCGGGGTGCCGGAGGTCAGGGTGCCGGTTTTGTCGAACACCACCGTGCTGACTTCATGGGCACGCTCCAGTGCTTCGGCGTCCTTGATCAGAATGCCGTGACGCGCAGCCACGCCGGTGCCGGCCATGATCGCCGTCGGGGTAGCGAGGCCGAGCGCACAGGGGCACGCGATCACCAGCACGGCGACGGCATTGATCAACGCGGTTTCCATGGGCGCGCCGTACAGCCACCAACTGATCAGTGTCGCCAAAGCGATCAGCAACACGGTGGGCACGAACACCTGACTGACTTTATCCACCAGTTTCTGGATCGGCGCTTTCGCCGCCTGAGCGTCCTCCACCAGCCGGATTATCCGCGCCAGCACGCTTTCTGCGCCAAGGGCGGTGGTGCGCACCAGAAGGCGACCTTCGCCGTTGATCGCACCGCCAGTGACCTTGTCGCCGGGTTGTTTCGGCACCGGCAGGCTTTCGCCGCTGATCAGCGCTTCGTCAGCGTGGCTCTGGCCTTCCAGCACTTCGCCGTCAACGGGGAAGCGTTCGCCGGGTTTGACCAAGACCTGATCGTTCAGGCGCAGGGCGCTGATCGCAACGTCCTGCTCGTGGCCGTCGATCACTTGAATCGCCCGTTCCGGGCGCAAGGCTTCCAGCGCGCGGATGGCGCTGGCGGTCTGGCGCTTGGCGCGGCTTTCCAGGTATTTGCCGAGCAGCACCAGGGCGATGACCACCGCCGACGCTTCGAAATACAGATGCGGCATGCGCCCGACGGCGGTGGCCCATTCGTACAGGCTCAAGCCATAACCGGCGCTGGTGCCGAGGGCTACCAGCAAGTCCATGTTGCCTGCCCCGGCGCGCACGGCTTTCCACGCGGCGACATAGAAACGTGCACCGAAAATGAATTGCACCGGCGTGGCGAGGGCAAATTGCGCCCAGGCCGGGAGCATCCAGTGAATGCCGAACGGTTGCAGCAGCATCGGCAACACCAGCGGCAACGCCAGGGCGATCGCGCAGATCAATGCCCAACGCTCATGTTGCAGGCGCTGTTGCTGATTATCGGTGGCAGGGTGTTCAGCCTGCCAGACGCTGGCCGAGTAACCCGCCTTGCTCACAGTGTCGAGCAGCGACTGCAGATCGATCTGACCGAGCAACTCGAGGTGAGCGCGTTCGTTGGCAAGGTTGACGCTGACGCTCTTCACTCCCGGCACTTTGTTCAGGGCACGTTCGACACGGCCGACACACGACGCGCAGGTCATGCCTTCGATGCTCAGTTCGATAGTTTGCTGCGGGACGCTGTAACCAGCACGCTCCACCGCCTCCATCAACGCCGGCAAGCTGTCGCCCGGCGCCTGGACGCGAGCCTGTTCGGTAGCGAGATTGACGCTGACGGCACTGGCGCCGCTGACTTTGCTCAACGCCCGCTCGACACGCCCGGCGCAACTGGCGCAGGTCATGCCGGCTATCGGCAGATCGAAAGTGGTGGAATCGGACATCGGTCGTACTCCCTGTAGTAGATGCCTACAAGGATCAACCTTGCCATGCGGGCAAGGTCAAGCGCCAATCTTTGGCTCACCACAAAATGTGGGAGCGAGCAGGCTCGCTCCCACATTTTGTGGTTTTGCTCAGTATTCGAGGGCGGCAGGTCGCAGGTACAAACCTTTGGCAGACGTCGCGATCCGGTACTTCACCACGTCCCCGGCCTTGAGCGTGATCTCCTGAGCCGGCGGTGCCAGCATGCCTGGCTTGCAACCCGGCACCTGGCTCGGCTCAAGTTTCAGGCGAATGGAAAACGTGCCGTGTTGCAGGTTGAACGAGGTGGACTGCTCCTGCAGCAGGCGTCCGGCAAACTGGTCCTGAATGTACACGCCGATCTCGCAGGAGGTCGGTACTTCGAGGCGCTCGCGCGAGATGATCAGAACCGCGTAGTCCTCGCCGGTCGCGTTGGCCTGGGGCAGGGCGGCAAAGAGGCTGAGCAAGCCAAACAGGCTGAAAGCTGACCAGCGCATGGCTGAATCTCCTGAGTTTGAGTCATTGATGCACGCAGCTTGGCTGAGCGCGACGCCGATTGCCAGCCCGGCCGTTTCTTGCAGAACTTGACCTTGCCATGGTGGCAAGCTCGACACTGCCGGCAATCTCACTCAAAGGAGTCAATCCATGCAAGTGTTCAACGTTCAAGGCATGTCCTGCGGCCACTGCGTCAAAGCCATCACCAACGCGGTGCAGGCAAAGGATCCGGCGGCCAGCGTGCGGGTCGATCTGGCGGCCAAAGAGGTTGGTGTTGAAAGTGCGCTGAGTGCTGAGCAGGTCATGGAGGTCATCAGCGAAGAAGGCTACGCCGTCAAACTCGCCTGACGTTTTTATAGTTAGCGAGCTATCGGAATGTTCAAGGCGTCCGGGCGCGGCTAGACTGTCGGGCTGCCGACTTGCCAACCTGGATGCCTGATGAACTTCCGTACCATTCTGATTCTCGGTGCCTTGACCGCCTTCGGGCCCTTGGCGATCGACTTCTATCTACCTGCATTTCCTTCCATGGCGCTGGCGTTCGGCACCGATGAGAAGCACGTGCAGATGACGCTGGCAGCCTATTTCGCCGGATTGTCGATTGGCCAACTGGCTTATGGTCCGGTGGCGGATCGCTTTGGCCGGCGGATCCCGTTGCTCACCGGTCTGGCGTTGTTCACGCTGGCGTCACTGGCCTGCGCGTATGCGCCGAATCTGGAATGGCTGATCGGTGCTCGCTTTGTCCAGGCGTTGGGCGGCTGTGCGGGGATGGTGATTTCCCGGGCGGTAGTCAGCGACAAGTGCGACGCGGTGGGTTCGGCGAAAGTCTTTTCGCAGTTGATGCTGGTGATGGGCTTGGCACCGATTCTGGCACCGATGCTCGGTGGCTTGCTGGTCAATACCACGGGCTGGCAGTCGATTTTCCTCGTGCTGACCGGGTTCAGCGCCCTGGCCGGACTGGCGGTGGCGCTCGGCCTGCCGGAAAGCATGCCGGCGCATATGCCGCGTCAGCCGTTATCCGGTGCACTGCGCCAGTACGGCCGCCTGCTGAAGGATCGGGTCTATCTCGGTCACGCCCTGACCGGTGGTATCGCCATTGCCGGGATGTTCGCTTACATCGCCGGTTCACCGTTCATCTTCATCAAACTGTACGGCGTGCCGGCCGAGCATTTCGGCTGGCTGTTCGGCACCAACGCGGCGGGGTTCATTCTGGTGGCGCAGGTCAATGCGCGGCTGCTGGCCAAGCGTGGCCCGGCATTTCTGCTGTCGCGGGCGGTCTGGGTTTACCTGTGTGCCGGGCTGGCGCTGCTCGCGGTGAGTGTCTTGCACACCGAAGCCTTGTGGCCGCTGCTGATTCCATTGTTTATCTGTGTCTCCAGCCTTGGCTGCATCAGCCCCAACGCGGCGGCTTGTGCAATGAATGGACAGGGCGCTCGCGCCGGCAGTGCATCGGCGTTGCTCGGCTGCATGCAGTTCAGCGTCGCCGCTGGTGCTTCGGCACTGGTGGGGGTATTGCACGACGGCACCGCCGTGCCGATGGCGATGGTCATCAGCCTGTGCGGTTTACTGGTCGTGAGCGTCGCGATGCTCACCCGCCGCCTGCAGAATGCCCGCGCATTGGCGCAAGCCCAGGCCGAGGCGTAAAAGGCTCAGCCAGCCGCGCGTTGCTGGCTGCGGTCGGGAATCTGATGGGGCGCGCAGAGTCGCGCTTCGAGGGTGCGGGTGAAGGCGAGAGCCTCGGCTTCACTGCGAAATGTCACGGCATGCTGGTCGAGACGAACCTGCCATTGGGACTTTGCCACTTCTTTTATCAGGATCTTCATTGCTGACCTCCCTTGTGTAAAAGATGCATCGCAGAGGTTTCGATTGTAGACCTGAATACGATCGCATTTGTGACAACGGTCAAGCATCTGACTGACGGCAAAAACCAGCGCCAGCCCTTACGGGAGCTGGCGCTCGTTATGACCTTCAAATTCTCAGAAACTTTCTAAAACAATTTTGCCCTTGGCTTTGCCACTTTCCAGCAGTTCATGCGCGCGACGCAGATTTGCCGCATTGATCTTGCCGAAATGCTCGCCCACCGTGGTCTTCAACGTCCCCGCATCAATCAGCTCGGCCACGCGGTTGAGCAGTGAGTGCTGCTCGATCATGTCCGGGGTTTCGAACAGCGAGCGGGTGTACATGAATTCCCAGTGCAGCGACAGGCTCTTGCGCTTGAGCTTGGTCACGTCGAGCGACTTCGGATCGTCGATCAGCGCCAGTTTGCCTTGCGGCGCCAACGCCTCGACCAGTTGATCGAGGTGATGATCGGTCTGGGTCAGGCTGGCGACGTGGGTTACGTGGTCGATCCCGGTGCGCTTGAGCTCTTCGCTCAGCGGCTGGCTGTGGTCGATCACCAGATCGGCGCCCAGCTCAGTCACCCAGTCGCGGGTCTGCGCGCGGGAGGCCGTGCCAATCACTTTCAGGCCGGTCAATTGTTTGGCCAGTTGGGTGAGGATCGAGCCGACCCCACCGGCAGCGCCGACAATCAGCAGGCTCTGGCCTTCAGCGGCTTTGCCCTCGCGAACCTGCAGGCGTTCGAACAACAGTTCCCAGGCAGTGATGGCGGTCAACGGCAGGGCGGCGGCTTCGGCGAAACCGAGGGACTTGGGCATGTGGCCGACAATCCGCTCATCGACCACGTGCAGTTCGCTGTTGCCCCCGGCGCGGGCGATGGAGCCGGCGTAGAAGACTTTGTCGCCGGCCTTGAACAGACTCACTTCGTTGCCGACAGCCTTGACCACACCGGCGACGTCCCAGCCCAGCACTTTCGCCGCGCCGTTTTCCGGGGCCACGTTCTGCCGCACCTTGGTGTCGACCGGGTTGACCGAGATAGCTTTGACTTCTACCAGCAGGTCGCGCGGGCCGGCGACCGGTTCTGGCAGTTCGATGTCCTGCAGGGATTTTTCGTCGCTGATCGGCAGGGAGGCGTAATAGGCGATGGCTTTCATGACTTGCTCCGTAACGGTAATAGAAGAAGGGCTCAGGCGATGGCGCCCAGGCGTTTCAATTGGAAGTGTTCGATGCAATGGGCCGCAGTCGCCTGGAAGTTCAGGAAATGCGCACTGGCGTTGTGCGCCGAGAGGATCTCCTCGCTGGCCCAGTGCTCGATCACATAAAAGGTCAGCGGATCGGCCAGGTCGCGATGCAGGTCGTACTGGCTGCAGCCTGCTTCGGCGCGGCTGGGCTCAACCAGTTCACGCAGGGCGTTTTCGAGGGTGTCCTGCTGGCCTGGCTTGGCGATCAGGGTGGCGATGGCGGTGAATGGCTGGGACATGCTCGGCTCCAGAGAAGCGGGATGAATTCGATGGAGCAGATGATTGGCTATTTCTCGGCGCGATAAAACCGGCTAAAAGAGCAGTCTCTTTCAATATTTTTTTGATAATCGAGGCTGAGAATGCTGCGTTTCGATGATTTGCAGTTGTTCGTTCGCGCGGCGGACCTGGGCAGTCTGTCGGCGGCGGCGCGGGTCATGGACATGTCCGCTGCTGTCGCCAGTGCTGCGCTCAAGCGCATCGAACAGCAACTGGGCGCACGTCTGCTGGCCCGTTCGACCCGCAGCCTGCGCCTGACCGCCGAGGGCGAAGGCTTTCTCGAATATGCCCGCGCCGCGTTAAGCCAACTGGATGAGGGGCGACGCTACCTGTGCAGCGCGCAGGATCAGGTCAGCGGGATCCTGCAACTGTCGGCGCCTTCGGACTTCGGCCGCAACCTGTTGCTGCCGTGGCTCGACGAGTTTCAGCGCGAGCACCCGAAGCTGACCGTGCGCCTGCTGCTCGGTGACCGCATCGCCGATCTGTTCCGCCAGCCCGTGGACATCGCGCTGCGCTACGGCGAACCGGAAGACTCCAGCCTGGTCGCCTTGCCGATCGCCCCGCACAACCGCCGCGTGCTCTGTGCATCGCCGGCGTACCTGGCGCGCCACGGCGAACCGCGTCAGCTCGAACAACTGGCTCAGCACAATTGCCTGCTGTACATGCTCGGCAGCCGGGTGCACGACCATTGGAGCTTTCATGACGGCAAACGTGAAGTCGGCCTGACGGTCAGCGGTGACCGCTTCAGTGATGACGCCGACGTGGTGCGCTTGTGGGCAGTGGCAGGGGCGGGGATCGCCTACAAGTCGTGGCTCGATGTCGGCGCGGATGTCCTCGCCGGGCGACTCAAAGTGCTGCTGCCGGAACTGCAGTGCGAGCGCGCTCCGCTGAATCTGTTGTGCGCCCATCGCGCGCAATTGAGTAAGCCGGTGAACCTTTTAAGGGAAATGCTCGCCAGCCGATGCGCCGAATTGAGTAGTCAATTTCCGCATTTCCCGAAAGTTGATCATTAGTCGCAGGCAATTAGCGAAATTTCTCTCAGCAACTATCACCATTCGTGCCAGCCACGGCGCAGGAAGCGGCGTGTATCCCGCTTATACTAGCGCCGCCTCAAACCTGCACCGATAACCGGCCAGGGCAGAGTCCGGCCGGTTTTTCCGGGGCTGGACCAGAAGTGCACAAACGCCGCGGACACTCCATTGACGGGTGCTGCATCACTGGCCTGCGTTGCTCCGGTTCATGGCGTTTTACGCGTCTTGGCCGACGACGCATTACTGGTCAAGATGTCTTCGAGCAGTAGACGATACGATTCAACAGGGAGTGAATACATGGAACATGCACCTTGCATCAGCCAGATCGCCACGCTGCTGGCCGACCCCAAGCGCAGTGCGATGATGTGGGCGTTGATGGATGGCTCGGCCCGCCAGGCCGAGGAGCTGGCGCTGCTGGCAGGGCTGTCGCCATCGTCGGCCAGTGCGCATCTGGGGCGCTTGTCCGCTGGCGGTCTGTTGAAAGTCGAAGCTCGTGGGCGCAAGCGTTTTTTCCGCCTGGCAGCCCCGGAAATCGCCGCTGCCATCGAAGCCTTGGCCAGTGCCACGATCGCCAGTGCACCGCGTGACATTCCTCACGTATTCAAGCGCTCGACACCGATCGTCAATCCCCAGACCGCACCGTCTTCGCTGCTGCGCGCGCGCTTTTGCGATGACCATTTGGGTGGCACGCTGGCCGCCGATCTGTATCAACGCCTGCTCGATGAGGGCTGGATCGAACAGATCGAGCAGCGGGTCGTGGTGACCCTCAAGGGTTCGACCGAACTGGCCAACCGGGGCGTGTTCATCCAGGCCCTGGCTCATCGCAAGGCTCAGATCGCCTGCGCCTGTCCGGACTGGAGCGAACGGCGTCCGCACCTGGGTGGCTCTTTGGGCGCTGCGTTGTTGCAACTGTTCATGCAGTCCGGCTGGCTGACGCTGCCCAAGGACTCGCGAGCCTTGCAGGTGACCCCGGCCGGGCAGCGCGAAATCCACCGCTTCGCCAGGGAAACCGAGCTCGAATTGGCGTAATAGAGCATTCGCCGGCTGCCACTACGACGCGGGCGTCGCCAGTGACTGCGAACAGGTCGTATCCAGAAAAAGCGCTGAACCGTTATCGCGCACACTCGACCGGCAAACATTGCGGATGGGGAGACGGGCCATGGATACGCGAAGCTTCAGCGCAGCAGAACGACTGGAGCGCCTGCCGCTCAGCGGTTATCACCGCGTCATTTTCATCATCATTGCCTTGGCGTTCTTTTTCGACTCCATGGACCTGGCCATGATGACGTTCCTGCTCGGCTCGATCAAAAGCGAGTTTGGCCTGAGCAGTGCCCAAGCCGGGTTGCTCGCCAGTTCGAGTTTCTTCGGCATGGTGCTGGGGGCATCGCTATCGGGCATGCTCGCCGATCGCTTTGGGCGCAAACCGGTGTTCCAGTGGAGCATCGTGCTGTGGGGCGTGGCCAGTTACCTGTGTTCGACCGCGCAAACGGTGGAGAGCCTGACACTGTTCCGCATTCTGCTGGGGATCGGCATGGGCATGGAATTTCCCATCGCGCAGTCGATGCTGTCCGAGCTGATTCCGGCGCAGCGTCGCGGGCGCTATATCGCGTTGATGGACGGTTTCTGGCCGCTGGGTTTTGTCGCGGCGGGGGGGTTGTCCTACTTCCTGTTGCCGCTGATTGGCTGGCGCGACATCTTCTTGGTGTTGGCGGTGCCGGCGGTGTTCGTGCTGGCGATCCGTTTCTTCATCCCCGAGTCTCCACGCTGGCTGGAGCAGGCAGGGCGGCATGAAACGGCGGACAAGGTCCTGGGCGCAATCGAACAGCGTGTACGTGTATCGCTCGGTGTCGCGACGTTGCCCGAGCCGGTACGCCTGCCGAGGACGGTGACGCCACCGGGCAACTTCTTTTCCGCCCTCAAGCAGATCTGGTCGCCGCAATACCGCCAGCGCACCACGATGATCTGGAGTCTGTGGTTTTTCGCCTTGCTCGGTTTCTACGGACTGACGTCATGGCTCAGCGCGTTGCTGCAACAGTCGGGTTTCGCTGTGACCCAGTCGGTGTATTACACCGTGCTGATCTCGCTGGGCGGGATTCCCGGTTTTCTGATGGCCGCGTGGCTGGTCGAGCGCTGGGGCCGCAAACCGGTGTGCATCGTCACCTTGCTTGGCGGCGGGGTGATGGCGTTTCTTTATGGCCAGAGCGCGGTGTTCGGCGGCAACGTCGCGTTGCTGATCGGCACCGGGCTGTTGATGCAGTTTTTCCTCTTCGGCATGTGGGCGGTGCTTTACACCTACACGCCGGAGTTGTACCCGACGTCGGCGCGGGCCACAGGCTCAGGCTTCGCTTCGGCGATTGGCCGTGTCGGTTCGTTGCTCGGACCGCTGGTGACCGGGTTGGTGTTCCCGATTACCGGGCAGGGCGGGGTGTTCGCCTTGGGAGCGTTGTGCTTTGCGATTGCGGCGGGGGTGGTGTGGCTGTTCGGGATGGAGACGCGGGGCAAAACCCTCGAAGAGCTGACTGAAACCCAATCCATCGGCTAACACCAATCCAATGTAGGAGTGAGCCTGCTCGCGATTGCGTTCTGTCAGCTAACACATCTGTGTCTGACACTCCGCCATCGCGAGCAGGCTCACTCCTACAAGGGTTTTGCGGTGTTGCTTATGGTTTTACCAGCCGTGCATCCAGGCTGTTCTGCGCCAGGTGCTTGGCCTGATCCTGGGTCATGCCCAAGTGCTCGTGCAGCGCGTGGAAGTTCTCGGTGACGTAACCACCGAAGTACGCCGGGTCATCGGAGTTCACCGTGACCTTCACTCCGCGTTCGAGCATGTCGAGGATGTTGTGCTGCGACATGTGATCGAACACGCAGAGCTTGGTGTTCGACAGCGGGCACACGGTCAGCGGGATCTGCTCGTCGATGATCCGCTGCATCAGGCGCTCGTCTTCGATGGCGCGTACGCCATGGTCGATACGCTGGATTTTCAGCAGGTCGATGGCTTCCCAGATGTACTCCGGCGGGCCTTCTTCACCGGCGTGGGCGACGGTCAGGAAGCCTTCGTGGCGGGCACGGTCGAACACGCGCTGGAACTTGCTCGGCGGATGACCCATCTCGGAGCTGTCGAGGCCGACGGCGACAAATGCGTCACGGAACGGCAGCGCCTGATCGAGGGTTTTCTGTGCTTCGTCTTCGCTCAGGTGGCGCAGGAAGCTCAGGATCAGACCGCTGGTGATGCCCAGTTGCTGTTCGCCATCCTTGAGTGCAGCGGCGATGCCGTTGAGCACCACTTCGAACGGGATGCCCCGGTCGGTGTGGGTCTGCGGGTCGAAGAACGGTTCGGTGTGAATCACGTTCTGCTCTTTGCAGCGCAGCAGGTAGGCCCAGGTCAGGTCGTAGAAATCCTGCGAGGTGCGCAGCACATCGGCACCCTGGTAATACAGGTCGAGGAATTCCTGCAGGTTGTTGAAGGCGTAAGCCTTGCGCAGGGTTTCGACGTCGTTCCACGGCAGGGCGATCTTGTTGCGCTCGGCCAGGGCGAACAGCAGCTCGGGCTCCAGCGAGCCTTCCAGATGCAGGTGCAGTTCAGCCTTGGGCAGGGCGTTGAGCCAGTCGTACATATTCTTTTCTCATCAGGTGCAATGACGGCATTCTACAGACGCTCGCCGAAACAATTGGCAAAACCTGACCAAGCGATCCATCAGACCGCTTCCTGCTCGCGACGATAGGCGTAGGTATCGGCGAAGCGCGACAACAGGAATTCGGCGCAGGTGGTGGTCGGATATTTCGCTGGACGCTGTGCGTCCAGGCAACCGGGCAGGCATTCGATGCGGGTGTCCGGGTGTGGCTCGGCGAAGAATGGCATTGAATAACGATCCACCCCCAGCGGGCTGATCACCCGATGCGGTGTCGAGCGATAACGGTCGTTGCTCCAGCGCGCCATCATGTCGCCGAGGTTGACCACGAACGTGCCCTCAATCGGCGGCGCGTCGATCCACTCACCGTTGACGTTCTTCACCTGCAGGCCGCCGGCGCTGTCCTGATAGAGCAGGGTGATGCAACCGTAATCAGTGTGCGCCCCGGCGCCTTGTTGTTCGGCGCTGCTGGCGGTGTGGCGAGGCGGGTAGTGGATCATGCGCAGCACGCTGACCGGCTCAACGAAGCGTGAGTCGAAGAAATCGCGCTCGATGCCCAAGGCAATTGTCATCGCCCGCAGCAGGGTTTGCGCCAGCGCCTGCATGTCGAGGTAATGCTGCTCCATCAACGCCTCCCAGCCTGCTTGCGCCGGATGGCGATTGGGCCCGCGCAGCGGTTTTTCCGCGAGCACGTCGGGATGATCCGCCGACAGGTGCAGGCCCATGTCGAAGGTCTCTTTCAGATCGCTGGGTTTGTCCGGGTCGAGTTGTTCGGTGGCGATGGCGCCGTAACCACGGTGATGGCGGGGCTGGGGGATGTCGATCTTGAGTTTTTCTGCTGCCGGTTGCGCAAAGAAGCGCTGGGTCTGATCAAGCACGGCGGCGATGCGCCGGGCTGAAATCGGATGACCGTTGATGTAGAAAAAGCCCCACTCGCGGCAAGCGAGATCGATCTGCTCGGCCACGGCGGGCCAGGCGTTTTCGTCGTCGCTGTAGAGCGGTGAGATGTCGATGATCGGAAGCTGATCCATACACAATCCTTGAGAGCGCTGAAGATCCAACTGTGGGAGTGAGCCTGCTCGCGATAGCGGTGTGTCAGTCGAAATATCTGCACCTGACACACCGCTATCGCGAGCAGGCTCACTCCTACAGGGGGCTGCTGGTAGGCCGGGGATTACTTCGGCATCTCGGCCTTCATCCCTTCCACGTAATAGTTCATCGACGCCAGTTGCGCATTGGTCGCACTCACGCCCGCCGGGATTTTCTCGACCCCGGCCTGATCCTTGATCGGCCCGGTGAACGGTTGCAGCGTGCCGCTCTTGATGTCAGCGATGATCTGTTCGGCCTCGGCTTTCACCGGTGCCGGCACCAGGTCGCTGATCGGCAGCTCAACGGTGCCTTCCTTCAGCCCACCCCAGTAATCCTGCGACTTCCAGGTGTGGTCGATCACGCTCTGCGTGGCCTGAATGTAGTGCGGTGCCCAGTCGTTGACGATCGAGGTCAGCACCGCTTTCGGGCCGAAGTGTGCCATGTCCGAGGCGTAACCCACGGCGTACACACCGCGCCGCTCGGCAGCCTGGATCGGCGCCGGGCTGTCGGTGTGCTGGAACACCACGTCCACGCCCTGATCGATCAGCGCGTTGGCGGCATCGGCTTCCTTGCCCGGGTCGAACCACGAGTTGACCCATACCACCTTGATCTCGGTGCCGGGGTTGTACTTGTTCAGGGCCAACTGGATGGCGTTGATGTCGCGGATCACCTCCGGAATCGGGAACGAGGCGACGTAGCCGATCTTCTTGGTCCTGGTCATCTTCGCCGCGAGGAAGCCGCCGACATAACGGCCCTCATAGGTGCGGGCCAGGTAGGTGCCGAGGTTCTTGTCCTGCTTGTAGCCGGTGGCGTGTTCGAAGGTCACTTTGGGAAATTGCTTGGCGACTTTCAGGGTCGGGTTCATGTAGCCGAAGGACGTGGTGAAGATCAGGTCGTAGTTGTCCTTGGCCATGTTGCGGATCACCCGTTCGGCGTCGGCGCCCTCGGCGACGTTCTCGACGTAATTGGTGGTGATCTGCGGGCCGAATTTCTCCGCCAGCGCCTTTCGCCCCTGTTCATGCTGATACGTCCAGCCGTGGTCGCCGATCGGGCCGATGTAGACGAAACCGACCTTCAGTGGGTCGGCAGCGCTGGCGCTCAGGCTGATCCCCAGACCGATGGCGGCGCACAGCAGTTTGTGCAGCGGGCGTATTTGCATGAATTCGAACTCCATTTTGTTGTGTGTGGTCAGGGTCAATGCAAATTGCTGACCAACAGGACAACAAACAGTCCGAAACCGAGTTGCGGCCTTCGCGAGCAGGCTCACGCCTACATTTGGAATGCATTCTCCTGTAGGAGTGAGCCTGCTCGCGATAGCGTCCTCAAGGCCAATAAAAGGGCACCTGCCGAGCTCGCTGCCATCCACTGGTGCGCTAAGGTGTAACGAAACGTTAGCGCCACGCCGCAGTCAGTAGCTCATTCGAACCTCTCGGCAAAAAGGCCCGCCATGCTCACGATTCTCAAGCAAGAAAGTTTTCTGCTGCTGGCGGTGATTGCCGCGTGTGTCGCTTATCCGCTGGAGCACTGGTTGCTGCACAGCGGCCAGATCGTTGCGCTGACCGGCGGGCTGGTACTGATCGCCTTCATCGTCGCCGCCTCGATGCGCGTTGCCCATCAGGCCGAACTGCTCGCGGAAAAAGTCGGCGACCCCTACGGCACGATGATCCTGACCCTCGCTGCGGTGCTGGTGGAAGTGGTGATCCTGGCGATCATGATGAGCAACGAAGCATCAGCCACGCTGGTGCGTGACACGATCTATTCGGCGGTGATGCTCGACATCAACGGCATCCTCGGCCTCGCCGCGCTGATGGGCGGGCTCAAGCATGGCGAGCAGTCGTACAACGACGATTCGGCGCGCAGTTACAGCGTGATGATCCTCACCGCCATGGGCGTGTCGATGGTGGTGCCGGAGTTCATTCCGGCGGCTAACTGGAAGGTTTATTCGGCGTTCACCATCGGTGCGATGGTGGTGCTTTACGCGTTGTTCCTGCGCATGCAGGTTGGGCCGCACAGCTACTTTTTCAGCTACAGCTACCCGGATAAACGCCGCAAGAAAGAACCGGTGGAGCAGGAGCCGAAACCGCTGAGTCTGGCGTGGTCGATCGGCATTCTGGTGTTCGGGGTGGTGGTGATCGGCGCGCTGGCCGAAGTGATGTCCAAGACCCTCGATCTGGGCCTGGAAGGCACGGGCGCACCGCCGGTGATCACGGCGATTCTGGTGGCGGCGATTTCGGCAGCGCCGGAGATTTTGACGGCGTTACGTGCGGCACTCGCCAACCGCATGCAGTCGGTGGTGAACATTGCGATGGGCGCGTCACTGTCGACGGTGATCCTGACCGTGCCGGTGATGGAAGCGATGGCGCTGTACACCGGCCAGCCGTTTCAAATGGCGATGACCCCGGTGCAGACGGTGATGATCTTCATCACGTTGATCGTCAGTGCGATCAACCTGAATGACGGCGAGACCAATGCCATCGAAGGCATGACCCACTTTGTGCTGTTTGCGACGTTCATCATGCTGTCGCTGCTGGGCCTTTAAGAACATGTGGGAGCGGGCTTGCTCGCGAAAGCGGTGTGTCAGGCAGCTTAAAACTGAATGATACGACGCCTTCGCGAGCAAGCCCGCTCCCACAGGTTTGATCAGCGGTGTATCAGCTACCGGCGATCAACTGGCGAGCCGCCTGGCTGTGATCGGCGATCAGGCCTTTGAGGTCAAGACCTTCGACTTGACCATCAATCACCCGCCACTTGCCGCCGATCATCACCCGATCCGCACGATCCGCGCCGCACAACAACAGCGCCGAAACCGGATCGTGGCTGCCGGAGAAACGCAGTTCATCCAGTTTGAACAACGCCAGATCCGCCTGCTTGCCCACCGCCAGCTCACCGATGTCGGTGCGCCCCAACAGACTCGCCGAGCCCTTGGTCGCCCAACCCAGCACGCGCTCGGGGGTGATCTTTTCCGCACCATAACGCAGACGCTGGATGTACAACGCCTGCCGCGCTTCGAGGATCATGTTCGATGCATCGTTGGAAGCGGAACCGTCTACGCCCAGGCCAAACAGCGCGCCGGCATCGGTCAAGTCGATGCTCGGGCAGATGCCGGAAGCCAGGCGCATGTTCGAACTCGGGCAATGGCAGATACCGGTGCCGGCCTGGCCAAGACGGGCGATTTCGTCCGGGTTGAAGTGGATGCCGTGGGCCAGCCAGGTGCGCGGGCCAAGCCAGCCGACGCTGTCCAGATAATCCACGGTGCGCAGGCCGAAGCGCTGCAGGCAGAAATCTTCTTCGTCGAGGGTTTCCGCCAGGTGCGTGTGCAGGCGTACGTCGAGTGTGTTCGCCAGTTCGGCGCTGGCCGACATGATTTCCGGGGTCACCGAGAACGGCGAACACGGTGCCAGAGCGATCTGGATTTGCGCACCATCGCCGCGCTCGTGGTACTCGTGAATCAGGCGCTGACTGTCGTCGAGAATCACCTGGCCTTCCTGCACGGTCTGTTGCGGTGGCAGGCCGCCGTCCTTCTCGCCGAGGCTCATCGAACCGCGCGTGAGCATGGCGCGCATGCCCAGTTCGCGCACGGTGTCGACTTGCACGTCGATGGCGTTTTCCAGACCGTCCGGGAACAGATAGTGGTGGTCGGCGGCGGTGGTGCAACCGGAGAGCAGCAGTTCAGCCAGCGCGACCTTGGTGGCGAGGGCGAGTTTTTCCGGGGTCAGCCGCGCCCACACCGGGTACAGGGTTTTCAGCCACGGGAACAGCGGCTGATTGACCACCGGCGCCCAGGCGCGAGTCAGGGTTTGATAGAAATGGTGATGGGTGTTGATCAGTCCCGGCAGGATCACGTGTTCGCGGGCATCGAACACTTCATTGCACGGCGCGGACGGTTGCTGACCGGCCGCCAGCACTTCGACGATGACGCCATCTTGGAGCACCAGACCGCCACGGGCATCGAGCGCGTTGGAAGTGAAAATGGCGAGGGGATTTTTTAACCAGGTACGGGTCGCGGGCATGTTGCCGGCTCCTCTGAAAGTTGGGTTCAGGGTTGCCAGCTCAGTGTTGCCCTGTCTGCTGATCCAGGGTCGCCGCGAAGGACGAGGTGCGCAGTTTCAAACAAATCGTTGCGGCGGGCAAGCCCAACCCGACAGCCAACACACACTGCCCCTGTGGGAGCGGGCTTGCTCGCGAAAGCGGTATGTCAGGCAACTGATCTATTGACTGACACAACGCTTTCGCGAGCAAGCCCGCTCCCACATTGGGATCTTCGGTTATTACCAGGGAATGGTTTCGCCCTTGTAGTTGATGAAGTGATGTCCGCCCTTGCCGGTATACGCATTCACCTGATCAATCAGCCCACGAGTGCTGGTGTCCACGTCAAGGTCGGCACCGTCACCGCCCATATCCGTCTTCACCCAGCCCGGATGCAACGACAGTACAGTGAGTTTCTGCTCGCCCAATTGCGTGACGAAACTGTTGGTCATCGAGTTCAGCGCGGCCTTGCTCGCCTTGTACAGCGCCAGCTCCGGTGCGTCAGGTACGGTCACGCTGCCCAGCCCGGAACTCATGAACGCCAGCACGCCGCTGCCGTCGCGGATCTGCCCGACAAAGCGCTGCGCCAGATTGATCGGCGCCACCGCGTTGGTGAAGAACAACTGACCGACTTCGGCCAGTGTCGCGCCGCCCGGGGTCTGCACTTCCGGGCCTTTGACCCCGGCGTTGACGAACAGCAGATCGAAGGTCTCGCCCTTGAGCTGTTGGCTCAGGGCGATCACGGCTTGCTGGTCGTCCATGTCGAGTTTCTCGATACGCACCTTGCCCAACGCCTGCAGCGCCTCGGCTTTCTGCGGATTGCGCACGGTGGCGGTCACCTGCCAGCCATCGGCCAGCAGGGTTTTCACCAGCCCGAGGCCCAAGCCACGGGAGGCGCCGATGATCAGTGCGTTTTTTGCCTGGGACATGAAGGGATTCCTTGAAAGTTACGGTTCACGGATTCAATGGACACGCCTGACCGAGCCGTTGTTGCAACGCTCGTCGCAACACATCGAGCGGGGTCTCAAAAGAGGTATTGACCTTGGAGCATACTCCAGGCTTTACCGTGGTTGCTCCTCAAATTTTGGAGCAAGGATGATGTGGACTTCGACGCAGTATCGCAACGTGGTGCGCGGTAGCGCCTGATATGACCTGATCGTTACGGGCGCGTTTGCCACGCCGTGGAGTTTTGTCGCGTTGCATGGTTTTTTGACAGCGCTGAATTTGCCCGGTGAACTGCCGGCGTTTCAGCCTGTGCATATGTTGATGGCGAATCTGTTGGGTTCGGTGGTTTGCGTGTGGGCGGTGCTGCGGATTCGTGATCCGCAACCGGTGTATGGGCGCTATGACGCGGTGGCGCGGTTTCTGTTTGCGGCCTGGCAGGGGTATGCCTTGTTTCATGGCGCCAGTTCACTATTGGTGGGTTTTCTGTTCCTTGAACTGGCGTGGGGCATTGCTCAGGTGTTGCCTGTTCGGACGCCTTCGCGAGCAAGCCCGCTCCCACAGGTTTAGTGTCGTTGGCAAGTTCTGTATACGACACGGACACTGTGGGAGCGGGCTTGCTCGCGAAAAGGCCGGTAGGGTCACCGCATCAATGCCCTGACTGCCACGGCTGCCCCAACGACACTGGCGCATACAACCGTGTGCGCACCGCATCCCGCGACAACAGCACCAACACCACAATCGTCGCCACATACGGCAACATTGCCAGCAAGCTCGACGGAATCGCCAGCCCCAACCCCTGCGCCACCAGGTGCAGGATGCTGGCGAGGCCGAACAGGTAGGCCCCGAGCAACAGGCGCCACACTCGCCAACTGGCAAACACCACCAGCGCCAACGCGATCCAGCCGCGCCCGGCGGTCATGTTTTCGGCCCACATCGGCGTGTACGCCAGCGACAGATACGCCCCGGCCAACCCGGCCATTGCCCCGCCAAATAGCACCGCCAACGTACGCACGGTCAACACCGGCAAGCCCATCGCACTGGCTGCATCCGGGTTCTCGCCAACCGCCTGAATGATCAACCCGACACGACTTTTGATGATCACCCATGCCACCAGCGCAAACAGGGCGAACGACAGGTACACCAGCAAGTCCTGAGCAAACAGCATGCGCCCGATCAGCGGAATGCCACTCAAGTACGGAATCGCCAACGGCTCGAAACCGCTCAGCGGCTTGCCGACCCACGCGGCACCAATAAAGGTCGACAGCCCCACACCAAAAATCGTCAGCGCCAGTCCGGTTGCGACCTGATTGGCATTGAACACCAGCGCCACCAGGGCAAACAGCGACGACAACAGCATCCCCGCGAGCATCGCCAGCAACACGCCGAGCCACAGGTTGCCGCTGTTTAGCGCGACGATGAAACCGATCACCGCACCGAACAGCATCATTCCTTCCTGGCCGAGGTTGAGCACGCCGCTCTTCTCACAGATCAGCTCACCCAGCGCTACCAACAGCAGGGGCGTGCCGCAACGCACCATGGCGTAGAAAATATTGCTCAACAGATCGATATCCATCACAGCGCTCCGGCGGTTATGGCGGTGGTCGATGTGCGCCGTGCCCAGTGCAGTTTCAGGCGTGGTCGATAGAGAATCAGCACGTCGCAGGCGAGCAGGAAAAACAGCATCATTCCCTGAAACAGTTGGGTGATCGCTTGGGGCAGATTGAGGGTCATCTGCGCACTTTCGCCGCCGATGTACAGCAGCGCCATCAGCAGACTGGAAAACACAATGCCGAGCGGATTGAGCCGGCCGAGGAACGCCACGGTGATCGCCGCGTAGCCGTAACCCGGCGACACCTGCGGCACCAGTTGGCCGATCGGTCCGGTCACTTCACAGACCCCGGCCAGCCCGGCCAAAGCGCCGCTGATCAGCAGCGCGAGCCAGATCAGACGCTTCTCGCGAAAGCCGACAAACCCGGCCGCGCGCTTGTCCAGGCCCAGCACTTTTATCTGGAAACCGACGAAGCTTTTCTGCAGCAACACCCACACTGTCACCAGCGCGAGCAGGGCGAAATACACTCCGGCGTGCGCCCGGCCATCCTCCATCAGCAACGGCAAGCGACTGGCGTCGCCGAACATCGCCGACTCGGGAAAGTTGTAGCCGGCCGGATCCTTCAACGGCCCGTGCACGCAGAACAGCAACAGGTTCAGCGCGATGTAATTGAGCATGATGCTGGTGAGGATTTCGTTGGCGTTGAAGCGCGTGCGCAACCACGCCGTCAGCCCGGCCCAGGCGGCGCCGGCGAAGGTGCCGGTGAGCAGAATCAGCACCAGCGCCCAACGGCTTTGCATGTCGATGATGTTCACCGCCAGCGCGCTGCCGGCGAGTGCACCGAGCAGCAGCTGACCTTCGGCGCCGATGTTCCAGATCCGCGCTTGATAAGCCACGGCCAGGCCGAGTGCGCAGAGCAGAATCGGCAGCGCCTTGACCATTAATTCGGAGACGCCATACAGGTCGCTGATTGGTGCAATCAACAGGGTGTGCAAGGTTTGCAGCGGATCATGGCCGAGGGCGATGAACAGCAGCGAGCCGCAGCCCAGTGTCAGCAGTGCCGCCAGCAGTGGCGAGCACCACAGCATCAGGCGTGATTGCTGGCCACGGGGTTCGAGGGAAAGCAGCATGTCGGGAAACTCCGTCAGAGCGTGGCCGATGAAGGCGCGTCGTTGAATTGCCCGGCCATCCAGCCGCCGACGTCGCTCAACAGGGTGTCGGTGGTGTTTTGCAGGGGCGACAGTCGTCCGGCGCACAGGGCGCCGAGGCGATCGCTGATCTGGAACAGTTCTTCGAGGTCTTCGGAAATCACCAGAATCGCTGCGCCGGCATCGCGCAAGGCGATCAGCGCCCGGTGAATGGTTGCCGCAGCGCCGACGTCGACGCCCCAGGTCGGATGCGCGGCGATCAGCAGTTTCGGCTGCTGGAGGATTTCCCGGCCAAGGATGAATTTCTGCAGGTTGCCGCCGGAGAGACTGCGCGCGGCGGCCTGGGTATCCGGGGTTTTGACCCCGAAGCGTTGAATGATCTGTTGGGCGAGGGCTTCGACTTTGCCGCGCTCGATCAAGCCGTTGCTCACCAGCCCTTGTTGAAATGCGGTGAGCAGGGCGTTGTCCGCCAGACTCAACTCCGGCACGGCGCCGTGACCGAGGCGTTCGGCGGGAACGAAAGCCAGGCCGAGTCTGCGGCGCGCATCCGGACGTAAATCGGCGACGGCTTGACCGGCAAAACCAATCGTTGCGGCACTGGCGCGGGGCAGGGGGTGTTCGCCACTGAGCAGGGCGAGCAATTCGTCTTGGCCATTGCCCGCGACCCCGGCGATGCCGACGATTTCCCCGCTGCGTACCTGCAAGTTTATGGCGGTCAGCGAGCAGCCAAACGGATCGGGGTTGTGCCAACTCAAGCCGTTGACCTGTAAGTACGCCGCGCCACCGCTGACCTTCGGGTACTCGCCGATCAATGCCGCCGCTTCGCCGACCATCAGCTGCGCCAATTGCTGGTCCGAACATTCGGCGGGGATGCAATGCCCGGCCACCCGTCCGCCACGCAGCACCGTGGCGCTGTGGCACAACGCACGGACTTCACCGAGTTTGTGGCTGATGAACAGAATGCTGCAGCCCTCGGCCGCCAGACGACGCAGGGTGATGAACAACTCTTCCGCCTCTTGCGGGGTGAGCACCGACGTCGGTTCGTCGAGGATCAGCAGGCGGATGTCCTGCATCAGGCAGCGGATGATCTCCACCCGTTGCCGTTCGCCGATCGACAGGCTGTGGACAAGTCGCTCCGGCTCCAGCGCCATGCCGTAGCGGCGTGAAACCTCACGAATTTTGGGCTCCAGTTGTTTCGGCGTGCCGGCCTTGGCGCCCATCGCCAGGGCAACGTTTTGCGCCACGCTGAGGGTTTCGAACAGCGAAAAGTGCTGGAACACCATGCCGATCCCCAAATGTCGGGCCTGCGCCGGATTGCGGATATTCACCCGCTGGCCCTGCCAGAGCATTTCGCCCGCATCGGCCTGGGTGACGCCGTAGATGATTTTCATCAGGGTACTTTTCCCCGCGCCGTTCTCGCCCAGCAGGGCGTGGATTTCGCCGGGGGCGATGCTCAGGTCGATGGCGTCATTGGCCAGGCAACCGGGATAGCGTTTGCCGATGTGGCGCAGTTGCAGGCGCGGGGTGGGGGCGGTGCTTGTAGAAAAGGTGTGCATGACAGGCTCGACTGGCTTGGCGGTGTGCCTGTGGATAAAGCAATTTCCTGGCCATTGAGTCAGGAACCCCCGCCGTAGCCGTTGCCGCGCGCCGGAACTAGAGCATCGCGCTAAAAAAACTGGGCAGGCGGGCACCAATACAGAGCAAAGCCGTTGATCCGGCTCCACTTTTGCACTGTGACAAACTGGTTAAAAAACGAGCAACCGGGTCGAAGCTATGCAGAACCTGCGACTGCGCCAGCCATGAACGGGTTATCCACAGGTTGTTCCACAGTATTTGTGCGCAAGCCGAAAAGCCGGGCATAAGCAAAGACCGCTTATCTTCTAATGGTGATAAACAGCTCTAACTATTTGTTTTTACGCGGGATTAATTTTTTTTTCATGTGGATTGGACGAAAAGTGAGCAAATCGCGCAAAGCCACGTGACAGAAGGGTTACAGCGGAATGTGCTCAGGTTATCCACAGTCGGGTGCACAGCAGATGTGGGCAAGTTATTGGCATAAGCCCTCGGCCATGCGCCCCAAAAGATTGCAGGTTGTCAGCGCTGCAGCAGAATCCGCCCCCGGCTCAAATCCGCCAGTTGCATCTGCAGCAAATCAATCTGCGCCTCACCCACCGCCAACTGCAATTCGACGCCGTTGGCGGTGAAGTTTTCCTCCACCACCAAACCACCCAGGCCCGCCACCCGCAGTTTCAGCAGCGGCAACTCGGCAAAGCCACAGGCACAGCGCAACGGCACGCGGCGGATCAACTCGGTTTTTTCCGCCGTTTGCAGGCACTTGTTCGCGCCGCCGCCATAGGCCCGGGCCAATCCGCCGGTGCCCAGCTGAATGCCGCCATACCAGCGGATCACCAGCACTGCGACCTGATCGCAATCCTGCGCCTCGATCGCCGCCAGAATCGGCCGCCCGGCGGTGCCGCCGGGTTCGCCATCGTCATTGCTGCGGTATTGATCACCGAGCTTCCACGCCCAGCAGTTATGCGAGGCGTTCAAGTCGCTGTGTTGCTCGAAGAACGCCTGCGCGTCCGCGGGGCTGCCGATCGGAGCAGCGAAGGTGATAAAGCGGCTTTTGCGAATCTCTTCGCGGTACTCGCAAAAACCGCTGAGGGTGAAAGGCATAAAACGTCTTATACGGAAGGTGTGAGGCCGCAGCCTTTGAGGATGATGCGGATCAGGTTGTTGCCGGCGTCTTCCATGTCTTGCTTGGTCAGCTTGCTGCGCCCGCTGACCCGGCAGATCTGCGTGGCGAAGTCGGCGTAGTGCTGGGTGCTGCCCCACAGCAGGAAGATCAGGTGCACCGGATCCACCGGATCCATTTTGCCGGCATCGATCCACGCTTGAAACACTGCTGCCCGACCGTTGAACCAGGCGCGGTAATCCTGGTTGAAATATTCGCTCAGGCATTCGCCACCGCTGATCACTTCCATCGCGAAGATGCGCGAGGCTTGTGGCTGGCGGCGGGAGAATTCCATCTTGGCGCGGATGTAGCGGGTCAGCGCTTCGGCCGGATCGTCATCGGCCGTCAGGGTGTTGAAGGTGCTGTCCCACAGTTCGATGATGTTGCTCAGCACCGCCACGTACAACCCAAGCTTGTTGGTGAAGTAGTAATGCAGGTTCGCCTTGGGCAACCCGGCATTCTGGGCGATGGTGTTCATGCTGGTGCCTTTGTAACCGTGACGGGCGAACTCGTCTTCGGCGGCTTTGAGGATGGTCTCTTCGTTCTTCTGACGAATGCGGCTGGCGGGCTTGCCGCCGTGGGCTGGGACTTCAAAGGTCATAGGCACTTCCGGTTTGTCTGTGGGTGCAACCAGTTGCGTTGATAACTCACCCACAGGCATCCGACAAGTCCTGATGCAATAAAACCGTTACGCCTGTTCGATCTTGTTCAACGGTGCGGCGGATTCGACGGTTATGGTTTTCGCCTCCGGCAGCAACAGGCAGAGGATGATCGCGGTCAGCCCGCCGCTGGTGATCGCCGAATCGAACAGGTTCTGCACCAGTTGCGGCAGCAGGTGCAACAGGTTCGGTTGCGCGGCGATGCCCAGGCCGACGCCGAGCGAGGTGGCGATGATCAGCATGCTGCGTCGGTCCAGCGGTGACTGCGCAAGAATCCGCACCCCAGCCGCTGCGACGCTGCCGAACATCACCAGCGTGGCGCCGCCGAGTACCGGTTTCGGAATCTGCTGCAACACCGCGCCGATCATCGGAAACAGGCCGAGACAAAACAGGATCGCGCCGATGTACAAGCCAACATAGCGGCTGGCAACGCCAGTCAACTGGATCACGCCGTTGTTCTGCGCGAATGTGGTGTTGGGGAAGGCGCTGAAGGTGGCAGCGATCATGCAGCTCACGCCGTCACCCAGTACGCCGCCGCGCAAACGGCTTATATAAGAAGGGCCGCTGATGGGCTGGCGGGCGAGCATGCAATTGGCCGTGAGGTCACCGACGGTTTCGATGGTGCTGATCAGATAAATCAGCGCGACGGGCAGGAAAGCCGTCCAGTCGAAGCTGAAACCGAATTTGAATGGCGCAGGAAGACTGACCAGCGGCAGGTCAGGCAATGCCAGCGGAACCAGTTTGCCGCTGAACCATGCGGCCAGGCTGCCAAGCAGCAGTCCGATAATGATTGCCGACAGCCGCACCCACGGCGTGTTCGAGCGATTGAGCAGGATGATCGTCAGCAACACGAACACACCCAGTGCCAGATTGCCCGGCGCGCCGAAGTCCGGCGCATTGAAGCCGCCGCCCAGGTCAGTGATGCCGACCTTTATCAGGCTGATACCGATCAGAGTAATCACGATCCCGGTCACCAGCGGTGTAACGACTCTGCGCAACTGGCCGATGAAACGGCTGAGGACGATCTGCACGATCGCGCCGAAAAAGCACACGCCGAAGATCATTGCGAGAATGTCTTCCGGGCTGCCGCCACGTTGCTTGACCAGAAAACCGGCGGACAGCACGGCCCCGAGAAAGGCAAAACTGGTGCCCTGCAAACAGATCATCCCGGCGCCGATACCGAACGGACGGCGCGCCTGAATAAAGGTGCCGACCCCGGAGACCATCAGCGCCATGCTGATCAGGTACGGCAAGTGCGCGGTCAGCCCGAGGGCCGAGCCGATCACCAGCGGCGGGGGGATGATGCCGACGAAACTGGCGAGCACGTGTTGTAGGGCGGCGAGGATTGCGGCCGGCGGTTTGGGGCGGTCGTCGAGGCCGTAGATCAGGTCGCTGGACGGTGCGGAATCTGGCTGCATGGGCGTGGGCTTCTTGTTGAAGGATCGGGTTGATCCTGCATTGCAAAAAGCTGTCCACTTGCTCAGGTTATTGTTTGGTTTACTTACTCCGGCCTAGCGTGGCCGGGCCTCTTCTGGGTTTCAGCGCGTTGCTGCCAGGCTTTCGAGAAAGCTTTCCAGCACCAAATGGGGGCGCCGGCCCTTGCGCGTGACCGATGCAAGGCTCAGGTCGTAGAACCGTGTTGTTGATTTCAGCGCACGCAAGCGTCCTTGTTGCACCCACAGACTGGCGTAGTGGTCCGGCAGATAACCGATGTAGCGCCCGGTGAGAATCAGAAACGCCATGCCCTCACGGTCAGACGCACTGGCGGTGCAATTGAGCGCCTGATAATGCGCCTGAATCTCCGCCGGCAAACGGAAGGTCGGGGCAATCGCGTCCTGACTATTAAGGCGCTCATCATCCAGTTGCTTGTCATCGACATAAAACAGCGGATGACCCACCGCGCAGTAAAGCAGCGAGCGTTCGCTGTACAACGGCTGATACTCCAGCCCCGACAGCGCACTGGCCTGCGGTACCACGCCGACATGCAGGCGGCCATCGAGTACGCCTTGTTCGACTTCGTTGGGGGCGATCATGCGAATCTGGATCTGCACGTCCGGCCCGCGTTCCTTCAACTGGGCGAGGGCATGGGTGATGCGCATGTGCGGCAGGGTAACGAGGTTGTCGGTCAGACCGATGATCAACTCGCCCCGCAGGTGTTGATGCAGGCCGTTGACCTCAGTGCGAAAACTTTCCAGCGCACTCAACAGTTGCAGCGCCGACTGATAAACCTCGCGACCCTCTTCAGTCAGCGAGAACCCGGCGCGACCGCGTTGGCACAAACGCAGGCCGAGGCGCTGTTCCAGATCGCTCATCTGCTGGCTGATCGCCGAACGGCCGATACCGAGCACGGTTTCCGCCGCCGAGAAGCCGCCGCATTCCACTACGCTACGAAAAATCCGCAGCAGGCGAATATCAAAGTCACTGACCTGGGCCAGCGGATCGGGACGGCGGCTGCTCATGTTGTTGTTCTCATTGTTTAGCAGTGATCTAACTGAAGGTTAGAAAAGTTGGATTTCACCGACTTTATCCGCGTGGCAATTTAGCTGCAACAACGCTTTCTATCTCCCTGATGCTTATGCCCTGCGAGGTTTTGCCCGATGAACTTGCCTGAAAACGCTCCATCGCCACTGGCCAGCCAATTGAAGCTGGACGCGCACTGGATGCCGTACACCGCCAACCGTAACTTCCAGCGCGATCCGCGTCTGATCGTCGGTGCCGAAGGCAGCTGGCTGTTCGATGACAAAGGTCGCAAGATCTACGACTCGCTGTCCGGTCTGTGGACTTGCGGCGCCGGGCACACCCGCAAGGAAATCCAGGAAGCGGTCGCCAAGCAACTGGGCACCCTCGATTACTCGCCAGGCTTCCAGTACGGCCACCCACTGTCGTTCCAACTGGCGGAAAAGATCACTGATCTGACCCCGGGCAACCTGAACCACGTGTTCTTCACCGACTCCGGCTCCGAGTGCGCCGACACCGCGGTGAAAATGGTCCGTGCCTACTGGCGCCTGAAAGGCCAGTCGACCAAGACCAAAATGATCGGCCGTGCCCGTGGTTACCACGGCGTGAACATCGCCGGCACCAGCCTCGGCGGCGTCAACGGCAACCGCAAGCTGTTCGGTCAGTCGATGATGGACGTCGATCACCTGCCGCACACGCTGCTGGCCAGCAACGCATTCTCCCGTGGCATGCCGGAGCAGGGCGGTATCGCCCTGGCCGATGAGCTGCTCAAGCTGATCGAACTGCACGACGCGTCGAACATCGCGGCGGTATTCGTTGAGCCTCTGGCCGGCTCCGCTGGCGTACTGGTTCCGCCACAGGGTTATCTGAAACGTCTGCGCGAGATCTGCGATCAGCACAACATTCTGCTGGTCTTCGACGAAGTGATCACCGGTTTCGGCCGTACCGGCACCATGTTCGGCGCCACCACCTTCGGCGTGACCCCGGACCTGATGTGCATCGCCAAGCAAGTCACCAACGGCGCGATCCCGATGGGCGCGGTGATTGCCAGCTCCGAGATCTACCAGACCTTCATGAATCAGCCTACTCCGGAATACGCCGTGGAATTCCCGCACGGCTACACCTACTCGGCGCACCCGGTGGCTTGCGCCGCAGGTCTTGCGGCACTCGACCTGCTGCAAAAGGAAAACCTGGTGCAGAGCGTCGCCGAGGTTGCACCGCATTTCGAAAATGCCCTGCACGGTCTGAAAGGTTCGAAGAACGTCATCGACATCCGTAACTACGGCCTGGCCGGTGCGATCCAGATTGCGGCCCGTGACGGCGATGCCATCGTGCGTCCATTCGAAGCCGGCATGGCCTTGTGGAAAGCCGGGTTCTACGTGCGCTTCGGCGGCGACACCCTGCAGTTCGGCCCAACCTTCAACAGCAAGCCGCAAGACCTTGATCGTCTGTTCGACGCGGTTGGCGAAGTGCTGAACAAGCTCGACTGATTGATGTAGAACCTGTGGGAGCCGAGCTTGCTCGCGAAGGCGTACTAAATCGCGCCAGTGACATCCGGCTCCTGATCAAAACTACCTATATATAGAAGGCGCTCTTAAACGGGCGTCTGTGGACAAGAATTCAGGAGCTTTCGATGAGCGTTATCCCGCATTTGATCAATGGCGAACTGGTAACCGAGAACGGTCGCGCGGTTGATGTGTTCAACCCGTCCACCGGTCAAGCGATTCACAAGCTGCCGCTGGCCACCCGCGAAACCATTCAACACGCGATCGATGCCGCCAAGGCCGCATTCCCGGCCTGGCGCAACACGCCACCGGCCAAACGTGCCCAGGTGATGTTCCGCTTCAAGCAATTGCTGGAGCAGAACGAAGCGCGTATCTCGCAATTGATCAGCGAAGAACACGGCAAGACGCTGGAAGACGCCGCCGGTGAACTGAAGCGCGGTATCGAGAACGTCGAGTTTGCCTGCGCAGCTCCGGAAATCCTCAAGGGCGAGTACAGCCGCAACGTCGGCCCGAACATCGATGCCTGGTCGGACTTCCAGCCACTGGGTGTGGTCGCCGGTATCACTCCATTCAACTTCCCGGCGATGGTGCCGTTGTGGATGTACCCACTGGCGATCGTCTGCGGCAACTGCTTCATTCTCAAGCCGTCCGAGCGTGATCCAAGCTCGACGCTGTTGATCGCTCAACTGCTGCTGGAAGCCGGCCTGCCGAAAGGCGTGCTGAGCGTGGTGCATGGCGACAAGACGGCGGTGGATGCGCTGATCGAAGCGCCGGAAGTCAAAGCGCTGAGCTTCGTGGGGTCGACGCCGATTGCCGAGTACATCTACGCCGAAGGCACCAAGCGCGGCAAACGCGTGCAGGCACTCGGCGGCGCGAAGAACCACGCCGTGCTGATGCCGGATGCGGATCTGGACAACGCGGTCAGCGCACTGATGGGCGCAGCTTACGGTTCCTGCGGCGAGCGCTGCATGGCGATTTCGGTAGCAGTGTGCGTTGGCGACCAAGTAGCCGATGCACTGGTGGCCAAACTGGTTCCACAGATCAAGGCGTTGAAAATCGGTGCCGGAACTTCGTGTGGTCTGGACATGGGGCCACTAGTCACTGGTCAGGCACGTGACAAAGTCAGCGGTTATGTCGATGACGGCGTGGCGGCGGGCGCAACCCTGGTGGTCGACGGTCGTGGCTTGAGCATTCCAGGCCATGAAGACGGCTTCTTCCTCGGTGGCTGCCTGTTCGATAACGTCACCCCTGAGATGCGCATCTATAAGGAAGAGATCTTCGGGCCGGTGTTGTGCGTGGTACGGGTCAACAGCCTTGAAGAGGCGATGAAGCTGATCAACGATCACGAATACGGCAACGGCACTTGCATCTTCACCCGTGACGGTGAAGCGGCGCGTCTGTTCTGCGACGAGATCGAAGTCGGCATGGTCGGCGTCAACGTACCGCTGCCGGTACCGGTGGCTTACCACAGCTTCGGCGGCTGGAAGCGTTCGCTGTTCGGCGATCTGCATGCCTATGGCCCGGACGGTGTGCGCTTCTATACCCGTCGCAAGGCCATCACCCAGCGCTGGCCGCAACGTGCGAGCCACGAGGCTTCGCAATTCGCTTTCCCTAGCTTGTAAGTAGAAGGGCATAACGAAGGCCGACCTCTAGAGGTCGGCCTTCGTGTTTTCGGGCTTTTTTGACGGATATGACAGAAATGTGAAATTAACGGTTGACGGCAGATTTCAGATGTCTATAATTCGCCCCACTTCCGGCGCAGTCGAAACGGAAAACTCCTT
>NZ_NQYG01000033.1:0-58051 GCF_002878485.1 Pseudomonas sp. AD21 | reverse complement strand
GAGCAAGCCCGCTCCCACAGGGGATCTGCGCTTAACTGATCGGCATTAGTCTCCAGGGTCGGTTTTTTTCAGTCGTAATATCCAACCGCTTTTTTCAAATGATCCGAGTATTCATAAATATCGTCGACTGAGCTAATCGGATGACGCGTTTCATTTTTCTCTTCATCAAAGATACCAATGTACTTCTGCGAGCGATTGAAGTGCAGTCGGCAGATCGGTTTGCGATTGTTATCGTCTAAAAGGATACCAAAGTAACTTTGCGTGTCGCGCTGAACAATACGCTTGGCGTCAACGACTGAACGCACCAGCACACGGACAATGTGATACCCCTCCAGTTCCTGTGTTGTCAGAACCTAGTCATCCCCTTCATCACGCGGTTCTGCGGGGTCGGTTCCAACAGTGGCTGAAGGCAAGGACGCCAACGATGGCTGAATTGCACCACTCATTGCTGACTTGAGTCGATCATTGATCTGGTCGTTGATGACCTCTGACTGGTTCTATCCGTGCATTCGCATGCTGGCGAATTGATTGCCAATTGATCCTGGACGCAAACCCGCACAAAGAAAGTTTTCTGCTGCAAAGTGCTTCGCCCTATGCCCAGCGATGACAGATTTCAGTGGTGGCAGGCTTTCTCGGTCGAATTTTCGCAACGCCCTCACTGTCTGAATTTCAGGCCCCTCTCAATAAGGAACACGGCAATGAAATTCGCGAAGATTTCCCAGACTCTCGCACTGTGGGCCGGTAGCCCGAAAACCTTCATGGGGGCGTTGGTCCTGATTTTTCTCTGGGGACTGAGTGGGCCGTTTTTTCATTTCAATGACACCTGGCAACTGATCATCAACACCTCGACCACGATCATCACGTTTCTGATGGTGTTCCTGATCCAGAACACGCAGAACCGCGACACCGACATCCTGCATCTGAAGCTCGATGAGTTGTTGCGCGTCAACAAGGAAGCCCAGAACGCGATGCTCGGGCTGGAATCGCTGGACCTCAAGCAACTGGAGGCGCTGCGCAAGCATTACCGCAGCCTGGGCGAAAGCGAGGTGTTCAACCTCGAAGGACTGGGGGAAAAGAGCAAGCCGAGGCAGGATCTGAATGACTGCTGACAAACAAAAACGGCGCCTTTCGGGCGCCGTTTGTTTAATCCTCGGTATTAGCGGCTGGCCTGCAGCGCCCGAGCCATTTGCAGATGGTTCTGCAGTTTCGGCAAGGTCTCGTCGGCAAATGCCTTGATTTCCGGCACGTCGGTGGTCTGAGCTTCCTCCTGAATCTGCTGGATGGCTTCTTCGGTAGCTTTCACCTGGCTGGCGGCGTAGGCCTGGTCGAAGGTTTCACCGTCCTTCACCTGCGGGATCATGGATTTGGCCTTGTCGGCGATTTCTTCACGGGGAGCGATCGGCAGGTCGAGTTTCTTCGCGATCTTCGCCAGGTGCTGGTTGGCCGTGGTGCGGTCATTGATGACGACGATGGTGTAGTCCTTGACCTCTTTGGATTCGGATTTCTGATGGGCCAGACGACTGGCTTCGATATCGGCCATGCCCTTGGCCGAAGCATCGTTGATGAAATCGGCAGGCGACTGGGCAGCGGCGCCGCTGGCGAACGCACTGCTGGCGAACAGTCCCAGCAACGTGACAAAACTGAAACGACGTACCTGGGTGGCCATCCGGCTCATGGTCGCGCCCTCCTTCTCTTCAAATTCAAGCGGGAGCTTTCGCCCCCGCCTCTCAATCAAAACTACCTCACCGACTACTTCGATTTCTGAGCAGGCTTGCGGCCCATTTCGGTTTTCGCAGGCTCTTTGTCGACCGTCGTGGTGGTGGTTTTCCCACCTTTGCGACCGGCTTCAGACGCCTTCGTTCGATCGTTGGCGAAGTTTCCCGAGTTCGAGTTTCTTGAATTAGGCATGATTCTCTTCCTCTTGGTGTTGATCGTTGGCGAGCAGGTGCCCGCCTAGATTGAGAATTGCCGGACCGATAAAGGTTTAGAAAAGTTGCCCGCGCCGCGACGAACGGTGCGGCCTGTTTCAGATGTCCACTGCCCGATGATTGAGGCGTTTGGCGGCGTACATCGCCTGGTCGGCATGCCGGAACAGTTGCTGTTCTTCGTGGCCATGTTCGGGATAGCGGGCCACGCCGATGCTCGGTTCGATGTGCAGGTTGTGGCCGTCCAGGCGCATCGGTTGTACCAGCACCTGTCGGATCTTTACGGCCACGCTGTCGGCATCTTCGGCGGCGTGCACGCTGTGCAGCAGCACCACGAATTCGTCGCCACCAATGCGCGCCACGGTATCGGTCTCGCGCACGCAGCCCTTGAGCCGACTCGCCACCGTCTGCAACAGCATGTCGCCGACCGCATGGCCGAAGGTGTCGTTGACCTGCTTGAAGCGATCCAGATCGACGTACAGCAGCGCCATGTTTCCCGAGGCTTCACGGGCACCGGTCAGCGCCGCCTTGAGTCGGTCTTTCAACAGTTCGCGATTGGGCAACTGGGTCAGTTGATCGTACTGCGCCATGCGCCGCAGCCGCGCGTGCAACTGCTGGCGCTCGATAGCGGTGGCGACCTGGGCACAGACGTATTGCAGCAGTTCCTTGTCCTGTTCGGTGTAACGCTCACCACCCGGCAGGCTTTTGACGATCAGCGCGCCGATGGTGCCGTTTTTCGAGTTCAGCGGCACGCCGAGCCAGCACGGTGAGTCCTGACCGGACACCAGTGCGGCGAAGTCGGGCGGGGAATCGGGGCTGTCCGGTGTCAGCAGAATCGGCTGGCCGCTGCGGATCACTTCCGCGCACAAGCGGCCGGTGACGGTGCCCGGTCGCTCGGGCTGCAATTCGTGATCGTCGACGTGATACGGAAAATTCAGCTGCGCGCAGTGTTCGTCGTACAGCGCCACGGAAAAGTTCAGCGCCGGCAGCCATTCGCCGATGATCAGGTGAATGCGCTTGAACAGCGCCAGCAGGTCTTCGGCGACGTGCGCCGCTTCGGAAATCGCGTACAACGCCGCCTGCCGTGATTCGGCCTGCTTGCGTTCGGTGATGTCGCGGGCTACGGCGATGCGCAGTTGATCGACCTCCGACCAACGCGCCGACCACAGAATGTGTGCGATGCGGCCGTCCTTGCGCACGTAGCGGTTTTCAAAGTTGTGTTTGGGTTCGCCGCCCATGATGTCGTGGGCCGCCGCCAGGGTGCGCTGGCGGTCTGCCGGGTGCACCAGTTCGATCATCGGCCGGCCGATCAACTCGTCAGGCGTGTAACCGAAAATGCGCTCGCAGGCGGCACTGACAAAAACGAAACGCCCCTGTTTGTCCACCGCACAGACGGCGTCCAGCAACAGGTCCATATAACTCGCCAGCGGCGCGGAATTTCGGCTTTCCATGGTTCAGCGTAGGTGTCCGGGCAATGCAGCAATGATCCACCATCCCTGACCCTTTTGATCGCGCATCCATGCTTCCAGCGTCAAGCCTTGTTCGGCAGCAATCCCGGCAGCGCATGCACCAGCGCGTTGATCGCAAAACCGATGAACATCACCCCGCACAGGCGGGTGATCATCAGTTCATGGCGTTGATACAGCGTACGCACCCGGCGGGCGCCGACAACCCCGATCAAGATAGCGTAAGCCAGCAATCCGCCGAGGAAGCTCAAGGCGATCAGCGCCGGCAGCATCGACCAGTTGAGCAGTTCAGCGCGGCTCGACAGCAGCGCGGTAAAGGTCGCGACCGCCACCGGGTAGGCCTTGGGGTTGGTCAGGCCGAACAGGATACCGTGCCAGAACGGCTGACGCGCCGCACCCTGGGGCTGATCATCGCCGCGTCGCTGGGCCCGCACCGCCCGCCAGCCGAGCCAGAACAGGTACAAACCGCTGAGCACACCGAGCACATCAAACGCGGTGCTGCCGATTTCCCGGGCGCCGACAATCGCAATCAACGCGGTGCTGCACCAGACCACATCGCCGAGCAGGTGCCCACAGAGAAAACCCGCCCCGGCCCGCCGCCCGCGCGCCGCGCCGATGCCGAACACCGCCAGCACGCCCGGCCCCGGCGTGATGCCATAGATGAAACCCGAGGCCAAAACGGCCATAAGCAGCGATGGAGTCATGAAATACCTGCAGGCGCCAGTACAAATGATGGCCAGTCTATATCAGCGCAATGTGTCTGTTCACGACTCGTCGTAAAAACGCATGCCCGCGTACGGTTTCAACCGACAGGCTGCCAGTCGCGACGCCAGACCGCCGACGTGGGCTTCGAGCTTGTGCCCGTCCGGGTCAAGAAAGTAGAACGACGCACCTTCGCTGCGGTTGTCGCGCCATTCCTGCACGTTCGCCGCTTTCAGCTGTTCTACGAACCGCGAAAAATCCGCTTGATCGAGACTGAAGGCGTAATGGGTGTAGTCGACGGATGGCTCGGCAGTGCGCTGCGCATCCAGCGACAGACACAACCACAGCCCCGGCAACGACAGATAGGCACCGGCGTCCCACGTGGCCTCTACGCGCAGATTCAGCACCTCGCGATAGAACGCCAGGCTGCGCGGCAAGTCGCTGACAGCGAGGGTCAGGTGGTTGAGGCCGATGAGCATGAGTCAGTAACCTCTGAGGTCTTCGGGGACGTTGTACTGCTGGCCATCGTAGGTCAGGGTGATCTGTTTTTTCTTCAGCTCGGTGGTGTTCGAAACGCACTGACTGCCGGATTGGGTGTTTTTCATTTTACTGCCACTGGTGGTGACGATCAGATCGGCGAATCCATTGTGGCTCGATGGAGCGATCTCGAGCGTCCGGCGGATTTTTTTGCTGTAGCCCTCGCAGTTATTCACGAACTCACCGTTGTCCTTGAAGACCACCAGGCCCTCAAGCACCGGGCGCAGGCTGTCACTCTCGCGCACATACAGCGCCAGATCGGTTTTCTCGTAGGGAATGGCCTGGGAACTGTGCACGAATTTCGCTCGCAGCCCAAAAGCCCGGACGTCCGGCGTCAGGCGGTAGCGCGCTGTATCGATGCGCACATCATCCAGACGCACGGCATCGGAGTTGTAGGCGCCCGGCTTATGGTAAGTGGCGATCGGTTTGGCGTTGCTGGCATTGAGAATCGCCAGATCCAGATCGAACGCCCCGGCATCGTCACCGCCGGAATCGGCCAGATAGGTGGATTTGACCGAGATCGCCTGACTCGGGAACGCCGGCCAGACGTTGCAGCGCGACATGGATTTGCCGTCGAAACTCTTGGTGGTGCAGGCGGCCTGGGCGTGGGTGGTGATGGCCAGCAATGCGCAAGCCAAGAGGAACGTGTTTCTGCAGGTCATGTTTCTTCCTTGATAAATGTCTGGTGCCCTGCTGTTGGACGAATGGCACGCGGGCCCAAGTATGACGCTGTAGTATGTTGCACTACAAATCACTACACCGAGACCATCATGTCCGTCATGTCATTGCGTCTTCCCGATGAAATTGCCGACACCCTTGCCAACCTCGCCAAGGCGACCGGGCGTAGCAAGTCTTATCTGGCGGTGGATGCGCTTCGCGAGTATCTCGCGCGCGAAGCCTGGCAAATCGAAGAGATCCAGCAAGCGTTGAAAGAAGCCGACGCCGGAGACTTCACGTCTGCCGATGAAGTCAGGGCCATCGCCAACAAATGGAATGCCAATGCGCGTTGAGTGGCTACGTACCGCTCTAAAGAATCTCGATGACGAAGCGGCCTACATCGCGATTGAAAATCCGAAAGCTGCTTCAGAGTTCGTCCAGGCCATCCTCGACTGCGTCGATCATCTCACCCGATTTCCTGCTTCCGGACGCGAGGGGCGTCTGGCAGGAACAAGAGAATGCGCGCTACCTGATCGCCCCTATCTGATTCCATACCGGGTTCGTCAGGGCCGACTCCAGGTTCTGCGCATATTCCATACTCGCCGGCTTCCTCCCAGCATGTGGTAATGGATACTCAAGTATCACTCCTCATCCCCTCCTCAATCCTGCGATTCAACCAGTTCAATGCCTGATCCGCCCCCCGACGCTTGTGCCACGCCAACACAAAGGTGAACGGCGCGATCTCGAACGGTGGCGGCAGCACAATCAATTCCTGCAGTTCGATCTCACGCACGCTACGCGACGACACGGTGAGGATCAGATCCGTACCGCTGATCAACTGCGGCGCGACGTTCCAGTGCGGCAGGCTGATGGCGACGCGGCGGCGTTCGCGCAATGAGGTCAACGCCCGTTCAATTTCCGGGGTGCCGCTGCCACGCATTTCCAGCAAGACGTGCGGGCGCGACAGGTAAGTCGGCAGGTCCAGAACCCCATCGGCCGGCAAGGTACGGCGATCCAGCAGACAGACGTAGCGCTCCTCGAACAGCAGCGTGCTGCGCAGTTCATTGGGCATTTCCGGAAACACCCCGGCGGCCACATCGATATCGCCGTTGAGCACGCCTTCGAGCATGCCTTCGCGGCTGGCGTGACTGATTTGCAGGTCAATGCCCGGCGCTTCGCGGCGCAGGGTGCGGATCAGCCCGGGGAGGATGATTGCCGCACCGTAGTCGGACATCGCCAGGCGAAAGGTTCGCCGCGCATGGGCCGGATCGAAGGTGTTTGGCGCCAGCAGCGATTGCACCTGCGCCAGCGCTTCGGCCAGCGGCGCGATCAGTTCCAGCGCTCGTGCGGTGGGCACCAGGGTCGAGCCAGCGCGCACCAGCAGTGGATCGCCGAGCACCTCGCGCAAGCGCGCCAGCGCATGGCTGACCGCCGGTTGACTGAGGTGCAGACGCTCGGCGGCACGGGTGACGTGTTGCTCGCTGAGCAAGGCGTCGAGGATCACCAGCAGGTTGAGATCGATACGGCGCAGATCATTCATCTTGTGCATGTTCTGGATGACAAAACGGAATTTAAATCTGCGCGACGAATACCTTAGAGTCCAGCAAAACCTGTTGGAGATTGATCATGAGTACGTTGCAGTGGGCCGGTCTGTTACTGCTGGCCGCGTTTGCCGGGGCGGTGGTGCCATTCCAGAGCGCGATCAACAGCAATCTGGCGCGGGGGCTTGGACATCCGCTATGGGCGACCCTGGCCTCGCTGCTGGTCAGTGTGTTGGTGCTGTTGCCGGTGATTCTGGCGTTGCGCCTGCCACTGCCGTCGCTGGGCTTTTTCAGCAAGGCGCCGCTGTGGATGTGGGCCGGTGGTGCATTCGGCGTGTGTTTTGTGGCGCTGGCAGTGATGCTGTTGCCAAGGCTTGGGGCATCGGGGTTTGTCGCGCTGGCGCTGGCCGGGCAGGTGATCGCTTCAATGGTTCTGGATCACTTCGGATTGTTTGGACTGGTGGAGAAACAGTTGACGGTGTCGCGGGTGTTGGGGGCGTTGCTGCTGATTGGCGGGGTGGTGTTGATTCAGTTTGGTGGGGTGTTTGAGAGGAATGGGGTGGCTGTTGGCTAATCCAGATAGTTACTCAATATCTGGAAGTCAGCCATCGCGAGCAGGCTCTCTCCTACAGTTGAAATGCGTCCCCCTGTAGGAGTGAGCCTGCTCGCGATGGCGTCAGAACTGACGCTGCAAATCTCAGAACTTGTCGAGGCTGCCCCCTTTCAAAACGCGTTGCGGAAAATCTCCTCGATCTGCCGCTGATCCGCCGCCCGTGGATTGGTCAGGCCGCACGCATCTTTCAGCGCGTTGGTGGCGAGCACCGGGATGTCAGTGAGCTTGGCGCCGAGTTCGCGCAGACCACCAGGAATGTCGACGTCCCTGGCCAGGCAACGGATCGCGTTGATCGCCGCCTGAGCGCCCTCCTCCGGACTGAAACCACGAGTGTCCGCGCCCATCGCATGGGCCACATCGGTCAGGCGCTCGGCACACACCTGTGCGTTGAAGGTCTGTACATGCGGCAGCAGCACGGCATTGCACACGCCATGCGGCAAGTCGTAGAAACCGCCCAACTGGTGCGCCATCGCGTGCACGTAGCCGAGGGACGCATTGTTGAACGCCATGCCAGCGAGGAACTGCGCATAGGCCATGTTCTCCCGCGCTGCGAGGTCGCTGCCGTCGCGCACGGCCAGGCGCAGGTTGTTGCTGATCAGGGTCATCGCCTTCAGCGCGCAGGCGTCGGTGATCGGGTTGGCGGCGGTCGAGACGTAGGCCTCGATGGCGTGGGTCAACGCGTCCATGCCGGTGGCGGCGGTCAGGCTCTTGGGCATGGCGACCATCAGTGCCGGGTCGTTGACCGACAGCAGTGGCGTGACGTTGCGGTCGACGATCGCCATTTTCACGTGGCGCGATTCGTCGGTGATGATGCAAAAGCGGGTCATCTCGCTGGCGGTACCGGCGGTGGTGTTAATGGCAATCAGCGGCAGTTGCGGCTTGCTCGATTGATCGACGCCTTCGTAATCGCGGATCTGCCCGCCGTTGGTCGCACACAGGGCAATGCCCTTGGCGCAGTCATGGGGCGAGCCGCCGCCCAGCGACACCACGAAATCGCAGCGGCTTTCCTTGAGCAACCCCAATCCGGATTCGACGTTGGCAATGCTCGGGTTCGGCTTGGCGCCATCGAAAATCACCGAGTCGATGTCCTGCATCGCCAGCTTCTCGGCGAGCATGGACGCCACACCGGCCTTGGCCAGCCCCGCGTCGGTGACGATCAGCGCCTTGCGAAAACCATAATTGCGGATCGCAACCATGGCCTCGTCGAGGCATCCGTTACCCATGATGTTTACCGCCGGAATGAAAAAGGTGCTGCTCATGTGCGTCTCCTGACTAGGGCCGAATCGACTGCTCCGATACGGCGGATGCACACAGGATCGACCGATCAGTCACCACCGATGTTGATCTGGCTCAATGCCCGCTCGTGATAAAGTCGCCGCCCATCCACCCTTTGTTTTGAGACTTCCCACGCAATGACCGATTTTCTCGATGTCGACGCCAGCCTTGAAGACTGGAACACCTTGCGCGCCGCGACCGAGTTCAACGGGTTGCTGGTAGGCAATGGCGCCAGCCGCGCGGTGTGGGACGACTTCGGCTACGACTCGCTGTTCGAAAACGCCCGCACCATGGAAGAGAAACCGCTGAGCCCGTCGGAACTGAGCGTGTTCGACGCAATGCAGACGCGCAGCTTCGAGCAGGTGCTCGGCGCGCTGAAAACCACCAGCAAGGTGAACAAGGCGCTGGCCGTCAGCTCGGCCGCACCACGCAATCGCTACTACGCGATCAAGGAAGCGCTGATCAACACCGTGCACGCCGTGCACATCCCGTGGCGGCTAGTGCAGGCCTCGACGCTGGCAACGTTGAATGAAGAACTGGCGCGCTATCGCACGGTATTCACCAGCAATTACGACCTGCTCAACTATTGGGCGCAGCAGCACAACAGCGAAGCCATCGACGATCTGTTCAACGGCCCCAATTCCAGTTTCGATCTGAGCGAAAGTGCCACGGTCAAACCGCGTTTGCTGTACCTGCACGGCGGCCTGCACCTGGTGCGCAATCAGGACGGCACCGCCCGCAAACTGACCTCGACCGAAGGCACCCTGCTCGGCAGCTTTGCGATCAACAACACGATCAAGACCCTGGATGACGTGCCGCTGTTCGTCACCGAAGGACCGAGCGAGGACAAGCTCAAGACCATCCGCAGTTCGGATTATCTGTCGTTCTGCCATGAGCAATTATTGGGTCATGGCGACAGCCTGTGCATCTTCGGCCACGCCTTGGGTGAACAGGACGCGCACATTGTTCGGGCACTGCGACTGGCAAAACCTGCGACGGTGGCGATCTCGATTTATCCGCGCAGTGGGGCGTTCATTCAGCATCAGAAACGCCATTACGCCAAGGTGTTCGAAGGAACCAGGGTCGAGTTGCGGTTCTTTGATTCGAAGACGCATGCGCTGGGGAGCCCGAAGTTGTCTGTTCCCGTCGAGATTTAGCGGCGAGGTTTGTGAGGCCATCGCGAGCAAGCCCGCTCCCACAAGGTTCGGCGTTGAACAGTGGATTTGTGTAGGACATCAATCACGGTGAGAGCGGGCTTGTTCGCGAAGGGACCGGTACTGCCACCGATCCTGTCGGATCAGTCCAACGCCTCTAATCGCGCCTCGATAAACCGCCGCTCCGGCTCCAGCCGCGTCAATTCCAATGCGCGCAGATACGCCGCACGCGCCTGCTCTACCCGGCCCAACTGCCGACAGAACTCCGCCCGCGCCGAATGCGCCAGGTGGTAATCCTGCAACTCACCGCGATCCAGAATCCCTTCAATCAGATTCAACCCGGCCAACGCTCCATCGCGTTTGGCCACCGCCACCGCACGATTCAACTCGATCACCGGCGACGGCACTGCACGCAACAACACGTCGTACAGCCCGACGATCTGCTGCCAATCCGTTTCAGCCGCTGATGGCGCCTCGGCATGCACCGCGGCAATCGCCGCTTGCAGACAATACGGCCCGAACCGCCGTGTGGTCAGCGCGCGTTCTACCAGCGCACATCCTTCGGCAATCAACCCGGCGTCCCAGCGCGAGCGGTCCTGATCGTCCAGCAGGATCAACTCCCCATCCGCCGAGGTGCGCGCCGGCCGCCGTGACTCGTGCAACAGCATCAACGCCAACAGCCCCATGACCTCCGGCTCCGGCAACAACTCCATCAGCAAACGCCCGAGCCTGATCGCCTCGCGGGTCAGCTCTTCACGGGTCAGCTCAGCGCCCATCGACGCCGAATACCCTTCGTTGAACACTAGATAAATCACCCGCAACACGCTGTCGAGACGCTCCGGCAACTCGTTGAGGCTGGGCACTTGATAGGGGATTTTCGCATCGCGGATCTTGGCCTTGGCCCGCACGATGCGCTGGGCAATCGCTGCCGGTGCCGAAAGAAAAGCCCGGGCGATTTCCTCGGTGGTCAGGTCGCAGACTTCACGCAGGGTCAGCGGTACCTGCGCATCCGCCGCCAGTGCCGGGTGACAGCAGGTGAAGATCAGCCGCAAGCGGTCGTCTTCCACGTCTTCGCCACTCCAGTCGGCCTGTTCCAGTTCTTCGAGTTGCGCCAGCAACAGCGGTTGCGAGGCCTTGAAGCGTGCGCGCCGACGCAACACATCAATCGCCTTGAAGCGTCCGGTGGACACCAGCCAGGTGCGCGGATTGTCTGGCACGCCGTCGTGCCGCCAGCGCTCGACCGCGACGAAGAACGCCTCGTGCAAGGCCTCTTCGGCGAGGTCGAAATCACCGAGCAGGCGAATCAGTGTCGCCAGAATCCGCCGCGAGTCTTCGCGATAGACCTGCTCGACCCGCGTCCGAACGTCAGACATTCAGCTGCCGCACCGGGCGCACTTCAACGCTGCCAACCCGCGCCGCCGGAATGTTGCCGGCGACCTGGATCGCTTCGTTGAGGTCCTTGGCGTCTATCAGGTAGAAACCGGCCAGTTGCTCCTTGGTTTCAGCGAACGGGCCATCGGTGATCGACAACTTGCCGTTGCGCATGCGCACCGTGGTGGCGGTCTGCACCGACTCCAGCGTTTCAGCCGCGACCATCCGCCCGCTGCCCTGAATCGACTCGGCGTAGGCCCAGCATTCGGCGTCTTCCGGGCTGTCGGGCGAAGAATGCAACAGGCGCTCATCGCTGTAGACCAGGCATAGATATTTCATGGCGTTCTCCTGAATCGGACGGATCAACTATGGCTGAAGATCAGGGCTGCACATCGAACAGCGTCGCGCCGCTCATCGGATCGAACGGTGCCGACCAGTGCTCGTGGACAATCTTCCACGCCCCGCCCACCTGCCGATAGCACGCGGTCACGCGCATCCAGCAGCTCTGGGTTTCGCCCTTGTCGTTGGTGCCGCCGCAATTGGCCACCCAATGGGCAAAAGCGAGGTTGTCGGCAGTCTCGATGGCGATCTCGTGGAACTCGAAAATATGCGGGCCAGGGCACATTTCCATGCATTCGACCCAATGCGCGCGGTAAGCCGCCTTGCCTTTGAATTGCAGGGCCTTGATCGCGTCGAAGGAGACGATGTCGTCGGCGTACAGCGCCATGACTTTCTCGACGTTCTTGGTCATGACCGCTTCGCGGTAAGTGTTGATCAGGGTCTGGATTGCAGATTGTGCGCTCATGGTGTTCTCCGTGTTTTTGTTGTGAGGACACCCTTAGTCGCTCGGCAATCGAGCAAATCGACAGGCAAAACAAAAAAATTCCGCCGAAGACAAAATCGCTAGAATCCGAGGCTCATCTTTGTAGGAAAAAGGAAATTCCCGTGTCAGCCCAACTCGTGCCGTACGACAGCCTGAACGCCTTGCAGCGCCAGCAAGTCGAGGCGATTGAAATCCATCCCGAGCAGATCAAATTTTCCGGCGACATCCACGGCGCGCTGCACACGCTGCTGTCCAAACCCGGTCCCGGCGTGAAGGGTTTCGCACTGCTGGCCGATCAGGTGCCAGTGGCGTTTTTGCTGCTCAAGCGCCCGCCGGTGTTGCCGGCCTGGGCCGATGAACACAGCGCCACCCTGCACGCCTTGCAGGTCGATCATCGGGCGCAAGGCAAAGGTTACGGCAAGGCCTGCCTGCAAGCGTTGCCCGAAGCCGCCCGTCAGGCGTGGCCGGAGATCAAAGGGCTGGAACTGTCGGTGGACGCCGATAACGACGCGGCGATTGCGCTGTACGCCAAGCACGGCTACGTCGACAGCGGTGAAGCGTACAAGGGGCGGATTGGTTACGAACGGCGTATGGGGCTGTTTTTCTGAGTCATGCGGGCAATCGGCACGGCCCTCTGCTGACCCGACACGCCCCCCTACAGGTTTTGATCGGGGTTGGATCAGAGAGTCAGGATCATCTCGTGCCACGCCATCCCGCCGTGATCGGACTCCGATGGCTTGATGTAGGCAAAGCCGAACCCGGCATACAGCGGGATGTGCTTTTCCTTGCACATCAGATGAATCGTCGCTTTATCCATCCCGCGCATGCGCTCGATGAACTCGGCCATCAAGCGCTTGGCCAGGCCCTGGCCCTGGTAGTCCGGGTGCACCACCACCGACATGATCACCACATTCGGCCCCTTCGGATCGTGGCCGATCAGTTCCTTGAACGCCTCGTCCGACATCTGCACATCAAACGCCGCGCCCGAGTTGATGAAACCGGCGACCACCCCGTCCACCTCGGCCACGATGAAGCCTTCCGGCCAAGTGGCGATGCGCGTGGCAATCTTCTCACGGGTGGCGGCTTCATCGCCTTCGTAGGCAACGGTTTCGATGGTGTAGCAGCGCTCCAGGTCGGCGGCGGTGACGTTGCGGATGACGGTGTTCATGGCAGCTCGAAAATCAGCGGAGAAAGGTCCGCAAAGCATAAAGGAATAAGGTGTTCATATCGATCCGCGTGGGCGGCGTAAAGCCTGCGTATAAGCGCTTTTCTTCGTGCGATGGGCGGGCTATTTCTGCGGTGTGTCTCTGATCACCCTTGGGGGAAACCGCTTATGAGCAGCGTTGAAATCGGCCTGTTGATGGTATTGGGCATCAGTACGTTCGGCTTTATCACCCTGGGCATCGACCTGTTGCGGGCGCGACGGGTGACCAAGGGAAAACGCGGTTGAACAACATGCGGCGGATCAGTGATCCGCCACATGTGGCTGGCTCAGGCCTTGGTATCGACCGGCACGCAGATTTCCAGTTTGCCGGTGTTCAGCCGCGGATTGAAATCGGCGCTGTAGCGCTCCAGCTCCGGAGCATTGAGTTCCACGTAGTGGGAAGTCGGCAGCCAGGTCTTGTAGATGTATTGCAGAGTCTGCGGCAATTGTTCGAGCGGTCCCTTGTGCTCGAACACCGCGTACTGGCGGGGCAGCACTTCGACCCACTGATAGACCTTCTGGTCGAGGTCATCGAGCTTGCTGATTTCCACTCCGGCGATGTAATCGAAGCCGCCCTGGCCGTCGAAATTGCTGCACACCCCGTAGGTCACTTCGTTTTTTTGTCCCTGTATCTTGCCCAGGTGCGGCAAGAACTTTTCCCACAGCGCAGGGATGTCCTTGGCGGTGTCCTGAGTAAATCGACCACGAAGTCCTGCAATCAGCAGGAAGTGTCCATGTTCGAAGCGAGGCTCAGCCACTTCGACGCGTTTTTGCTCATCCATGACTCGACTCCTGGAACAAAAAAAGGGGGTTCGGCTGGTGAGTATAGAAGCCAAACCCGATTCGCAATGTTACAAGGCGTGCAACTGGTCGGCAGCCCCGGAGCCAACGAACTCGTTATAACCGGATACGATCACGTAAACCGCGAAATAGCAGAAGATCGCCGCAGATGCCATGTAGCAATAGCGCAATAGCTTGTCACCGAGCAGCTTGCCACCGTGGCTCGCGGCAAAGCACAAACCGGCCGACCACAGCAGCCCCGCGCAAAGGAAACCACCGAGGAACAGCGCCGAACTCACCGGGCCGCCGCCACCGGAGCGGGCGATCAAGGTGCCGCCGACCGCGGCAAACCACAAAATCGCGCTCGGCGAGGACATGGCGAGGAAGATCCCGCGAAAGAACTCCTTGCGATGCGAGTTCTGCCCCACCTCCGTCGTCGCCGCCAACTGCGCCTCGTGGTGAATCGCCGAATAGATCATCTTCGCCGCAAAGTAGATCAGCAGCACCGAACCACCCATCCACAGCACCCAGCGCACGCTTTCGTACTGCAGCAGCACGGTCATCCCGGCCAGCGCCAGCACCGCGTAAATCAAGTCACCGACGCAGGTACCGAGGCCCAGAGCGAAGCCCTGAAAGTAACCGCGCTGCATCGCCAGAGTGATCATCGCGATGTTGGCCACGCCGATGTCCAGGCACAGCGAGAGGCTCAGCAAGAAGCCGCTGGTGAATTCCATTAAGCATTTCCTTGGGAAAAATTATTGTCGTGCGCGCTGGACAGTCTGCCATCGCTGCCCTTATCTTCGGCCACAGGTCACCGCAGTGACCAGCGTCGCTCGGACGGTTCCGGGCGCTTACGTTATCCGAGGCAACAATGGCTGAACAAGGTTCGCCGCGCCGCTTTGCGCGCATAGATCGACTCCCCCCTTACGTTTTCAACATCACCGCCGAGCTGAAGATGGCCGCGCGTCGTCGTGGTGAAGACATCATCGACTTGAGCATGGGCAACCCCGACGGGGCCACGCCGCCGCATATTGTCGAAAAACTCGTCCAGGTCGCCCAGCGCGAAGACACCCACGGTTACTCCACGTCCAAGGGTATTCCGCGCCTGCGCCGGGCGATTTCCAACTGGTACAAGGAACGCTACGCGGTCGACATCGACCCGGAAAGCGAAGCCATCGTCACCATCGGCTCCAAGGAAGGCCTGGCGCATTTGATGCTGGCGACCCTGGATCAGGGCGACACCGTACTGGTGCCGAACCCAAGCTACCCGATTCACATCTACGGTGCGGTGATTGCCGGCGCCCAGGTGCGTTCGGTGCCACTGGTGCCGGGCGTGGACTTCTTCGATGAATTGGAACGGGCGATTCGCGGCTCGATCCCGAAGCCGAAGATGATGATCCTTGGCTTCCCGTCCAACCCCACTGCACAGTGCGTGGAGCTGGATTTCTTCGAACGGGTGATCGCCCTCGCCAAGCAGTACGACGTGCTGGTGATTCACGATCTGGCTTACGCCGACATCGTCTACGACGGCTGGAAAGCCCCGTCGATCATGCAAGTGCCGGGCGCCAAGGACATCGCGGTGGAGTTTTTCACCCTGTCCAAGAGCTACAACATGGCCGGCTGGCGCATCGGTTTCATGGTCGGCAACCCGGAGCTGGTCAACGCCCTGGCGCGGATCAAGAGCTACCACGACTACGGCACGTTCACCCCGCTGCAAGTGGCGGCGATTGCCGCGCTGGAAGGCGATCAGCAATGCGTGCGCGACATCGCCGAGCAGTATCGCCAGCGCCGCAACGTGCTGGTCAAAGGTCTGCATGAGCTGGGCTGGATGGTCGAGAATCCGAAAGCCTCGATGTATGTCTGGGCAAAGATCCCCGAGGCTTACGCACACCTCGGTTCGCTGGAGTTCGCCAAGAAGCTGCTGGCCGAGGCCAAGGTCTGCGTCTCGCCGGGGGTTGGTTTTGGTGAGTATGGCGACGATCACGTGCGCTTCGCGCTGATCGAAAACCAGGACCGGATTCGTCAGGCGGTGCGCGGGATTCGCGGGATGTTCCGGGCGGATGGTCTGACCCCGAAGACCTCTGCCTGACGCATCTGATCGTTCTGATCGTTCCCACGCTCTGCGTGGGAATGCCGCAATGGACGCTCTGCGTCCGCTTTGGGACGCAGAGCGTCCCGGGATGCATTCCCACGCAGAGCGTGGGAACGATCCATCAGGCACAAAAAAACCGCATCGCTGCGGTTTTTTTGTGTCTGGCGTTCGGGATTAAACGAACAGCGACAACAGCAGGATAAAGCCCAACGCAACCACCGACAGGATGGTTTCCATCGCCGTCCAGGTCTTGAACGTCTCGGCCACGGTCATGTTGAAGTACTGCTTCACCAGCCAGAAACCAGCATCGTTCACATGGGACAGGATCAACGAACCGGCGCCGGTAGCGAGCACCAGCAGCTCACGGTTGACGCCCGGGATCATCCCCACCACCGGCACCACGATGCCCGCGCCAGTGATGGTCGCCACCGTTGCCGAACCGGTGGCGATACGAATCACCGCCGCCACCAGCCACGCCAGCAAAATCGGCGAGATCTGCGCGCTGACCGCCATGTGGCCGATCACGTCGCCCACGCCGCTGGTCACCAGCATCTGCTTGAAGCCACCACCGGCGCCGATGATCAGGATGATCGCGGCGGTCGGTGCCAGGCTCGCGTCCAGCCACTTGAGCATCTGCTGGGAACCGATGCCCTGCTTGTGACCGAAGGTGTACAGCGACAGCAGCAATGCCAGCAGCAGTGCCGAGATCGGGTGACCGATCATGTCCATCCAGGTGCGGAAGAAGTGACCGTCCGGCAGCGCTACGTCGGCGAAGGTTTTCAGCAGCATCAGGAACACCGGCAGCAGCACGGTGATCAGGGTGATGCTGAAGCTCGGCAGTTTGGCCGAGTCATCGTTTTCACGGGCCAGTTGATCGACCAGCTCCTGATTCGGATGACCGGGGATGTGCTTGGCAATGAAGGTACCGAAAATCGGACCGGCAATGATCGCGGTCGGCAGCGCAACGATCAGACCGTAGAGAATGGTCTTGCCGATGTCGGCGCCGAACACGCCGATTGCCAGCAACGGCCCCGGGTGCGGCGGCACCAGGCCGTGTACGGCGGACAGGCCGGCGAGCAGCGGGATACCGATCTTGATGATCGACACGCCGGTGCGGCGGGCAACGATGAACACCAGCGGAATCAGCAGCACGAAGCCGATTTCGAAGAACAGCGGAATGCCCACCAGGAACGCGGCGAACATCATTGCCCACTGCACTCTTTCTTTACCGAACGCACGGATCAGGGTCTGGGCGATCTGATCGGCCCCGCCCGACTCGGCCATCATTTTGCCGAGCATGGTGCCCAGCGCGAGGATGATGCCGACGAAACCGAGCACGCCACCGAAGCCGTCCTGGAACGCCTTGATGATGGTGCCGATCGGCATGCCGGACGTCAGGCCAAGGAACGCGGCCGCGATGGTCAGGGAGATAAAGGGGTGAATCTTGAATTTGGTGATCAGGATAATCAGGCCGATTACCGTGACCACTGCATCGAGCAGCAGGTAGGCGTCGTGGGACATGCCAAACATTGGGGGTGTCTCCTGGCTTGTTGTTGTTATTAAAGCGGGTTAAACAGAATTCGTGAGGACAGCGCTAGCTCTTTCAACACACTCATACCGCCTGTTTCAGGCCGTGCGCCTGCCACCAGACGTGCGCCTGGGCCGCCAGTTCTTCAACACTGTGGATCGAAGCATTCAGTGCCAACGTCAGCGGCTCGCCGACCGGCGATTCGAGCGTGGCGAACTGGCTTTCGATCAACGTCGCCGGCATGAAGTGGCCCGGGCGATGGGACACACGGTCGGCGGCGACTTCAGGGGTCAGCTCAAGGAACACGAAGCCCAGGCCCGGCAAGGCGCTGCGCAACACTTCACGATAACTGTGTTTAAGGGCCGAGCACGTCAGCACCGGACGCTCGCCCAGTGCATCGATACGACGCAATTCAACGCACAGGCTGTCGAGCCAGCCGGCACGGTCTTCGTCGTTCAGGGGGATCCCCGCGCTCATCTTTTCGATGTTGGCGGCCGGATGAAAAGTATCGCCTTCAATGGCAGTGGCGCCGCTCAATAGGCACAGGGCCTCGCTGACGCACGTCTTGCCGCAACCGGCAACGCCCATGATGACCAGGGCGGTGATGGGATGACTCATATAACACCTCAGCGCGCAGACAGCGCTACCTTTGCTAGCTATGACTCTAGTGCACAGGCAGAAGTTGCCGACGCCTTCTTGTCGTTTTTTTGGGTTGCAGCAGGTTTGCGCCCAACGCCAAAAAGCGAAGATCAGGCAGGACCTCGCTTACGCATTTACAGCTGCATCAGGACAGCGCTACCTTAGTGCCTTGATTTTTGTTTGGCAAGCCGTCGATGACCACCCCTAAAAACGATAAAAATACCCGCACCACCGGCCGTCCCACCCTCAATGAAGTTGCCCGCCTGGCCGGTGTCAGTCCGATTACCGCCTCTCGCGCCTTGCGTGGGGTCAGCACCGTGGCCACCGAGCTGGTGGAAAAAGTGCAGAAAGCAGCCAGTGAACTCAACTATGTGGTCAACCCTGCCGCCCGCGCTTTAGCCTCGGCGCAGAGCCATTCGGTGGTGGTGTTGGTGCCGTCGCTGTCCAACCTGTTGTTCATCGATACCCTGGAAGCCATTCATCGGGTGCTCACGCCCAAGGGCTTCGAAGTGCTGATCGGCAACTTCCACTATTCGCGTGATGAAGAAGAAAACCTGCTGCGCAACTACATGGCTTATCAGCCCCGTGGTTTGTTGCTGACCGGGTTTGATCGCACGGAAAGTTCGCGGCGGATGATCGAGGCCAGCAACATTCCCTGCGTGTACATGATGGAACTGGACAGCGCCGCCGGGGTGAACTGCGTGGGTTTCTCTCAGCTCAGCGCCGGCGAAACGGCGGCCGAGCACTTGCTCTCCCGTGGCCGCAAGCGCCTGGCCTACATCGGCGCGCAACTCGATCAGCGCACCTTGTTGCGCGGCGAGGGTTTCCGCAAAGCCCTGCAGAAGGCCGGGCGTTATGACCCGGACCTGGAAGTACTGACCCCGCGATCCTCGTCGGTGGGCCTGGGCGGTGAGTTGTTCCTGCAACTGCTGGCGGCGCATCCGGATGTCGATGCGATCTTCTTTGGTAACGACGACCTGGCGCAGGGCGCCCTGCTCGAAGCGCTGCGCAACGGGATCAAGATCCCTGATCAGGTGGCGATCCTCGGTTTCAACGACCTGCCGATGTCCGAACACATGGTGCCGCGCCTGAGCAGCATCAATACCCCGCGTGAAGCGATTGGCCGGCGGGCGGCGGAGCAGATGCTGACGTTGATGGCGGGCAACAATGTTGCACGTCCGGTGGAAGACATGGGTTTTGAACTGAAAGTCCGCGAAAGCACCTGACCTCTGAAATCCCCGTGGTGGTCACAACTGCTGGGTTGAAACCCAATCCCACAGGGGATCTGTGTCGGGTTCAGTGGCCGAGCAGGTCGACCAGGGCCAACGCGCCCTTCTGCAGTGGCTGGCTCTTGAGCCATACCGCATGCACCGGCAGCACCAGTCCGTTTTCGATGTTGCGGAAATTCAGTCGTTTCAAGCGCCCGCTGTCCAGCCACGGCTGCACCATCGACAGCGGGAAATTGCCCCAGCCCAACCCCGCCTCGACCATCTCCAGCGCCGCCTCCAGGGTGTCGGTGCGCCAGTGCGATTCGGCCACCAGTGGCCGGGTTTCGCTGATCGGCAAATCACGGCTGGCGACGAAAATCTGCCGCACGTGCACCAGGTCTTCGAGAAACAGATCCTGCCCCTGCAATAACGGACTGTCCGCCGCCAGCGTGGCGATCATCCGTTCGCTGCCGACAAACTGAAAGCGCTCCAGCACGTTCATGCTCAACCCGGCAAACGCCAGACACACGCTGACGCGGCCACTGTGCAGCATCGCCAACACGTCGTCCTGCGGCGCGGTCAGTACTTCGATGTCGAGCAGTGGATGGCGCTCGGCAATCACCTTGATCGCGGCGAGCAAGCGCCGACGGTCGATGTCCGCGACCACACCGATCGACAACTTGCTCTCCAGCCCCAACGACAACTCCACCGCATGCACTTGCAGTTGCTTGAGTTGCTCGGCAATCAGCCGCGCATGGGGCACCAGCGACAGTGCCATGGCCGTCGGCTGCGGTTCGCGATGGCTACGGTCGAACAGCGGATAACCGAGCTCCGCTTCCAGATTACCGATGCCCATGCTGACCGCCGACGGCACCCGGCCCAGCGCGCGGGCAGCCGCGGAAAACGAGCCACGTTCGATCACCGCAAGAAACAGTTCGATGCTGTCGCTGTTGAAATTCACTTCATCTACCTATCACCAAAACTGAAAGCTACTGACTTTTTCTGTCACTACGATTGAAGCTATCTTTCGCCGCCTCCGCCAGTCCCGCTGGCCATCGATTTCAAGACAGAGGCAAATCCGCATGCAAGGCGTCAAACGCAAACTGGTCTATGTGTCGCTCTACGAAGTGATCGGCATGACCTTCTCCGCCCTCGGCCTGGCGCTGCTCTCTGGCACCTCGCCCGGCAGCACCGGGCCGTTGGCGGTGATCATCACCACCATTGCCGTGACCTGGAATTTCATTTACACCACGCTGTTCGAGCACTGGGAAAGCCGCCAGACGTCGCGCACGCGCACAGTCAAACGGCGCATCGCCCACGCGGTCGGCTTTCAACTGACGCTGATCGTGTTCCTGATCCCGCTGATCGCATGGTGGATGAACATCAGTCTGGTGCAGGCATTCCTGCTGGACCTGGCGCTGATCATTTTCATCCCGTGCTACACGTTCGCCTTCAACTGGCTGTTCGATCGCCTCTTCGGCTTGCCGGCCTCGGCGCTGCCCGATTCAACCGCTGCGGCATAAATCGTTAATGGGTAAACAGTTATTGCAAGAAATCGGCGGTTTTTCCCGGCAAACCGCCGATATTCACAAGCCGTGAACTCCGATAGCAGGCTAAGCTTTTCCATCAATAAAAAATGGACCCGCCCATGACTGCTCACGCCCCTGCCGCCGCGCAACGCGATGGCATTGACCCGATACGCGCCGCCGAGATTTCCGCCCGCATCGACCGCCTCCCTGCCGTCGCCACGATCTGGCGGTTGGTGGCGCTGTTGTCGATCGGTGGTTTCTTCGAACTCTACGACCTGTTCCAGACCGCCTACATCAGCCCCGGCCTGATCCGCGACGGGATCTTCGCCACCGGCAATCAGGGCGTGTTCGGTTTCTCCGATCAGGCAGCGTTTGCTTCGGCGACCTTCCTTGGCCTGTTCCTCGGCGCCAGTCTGCTCAGCCCGTTGGCCGATCGTTTCGGCCGCCGCGCGATCTTCACCTTTGCGCTGGTCTGGTACACGGTGGCCACGGTGCTGATGGGGATTCAAAGTTCGGCGTTGGGGATCATCTGCATGCGCTTTCTGGTCGGCATCGGCCTGGGTATCGAGTTGGTGACCATCGATGCCTACCTCTCGGAACTGGTGCCCAAACGCATGCGCAGTTCGGCGTTTGCCTTCGCGTTTTTCGTGCAGTTCCTGTCAGTGCCGGCGGTGGCGTTGATGTCGTGGTGGCTGGTGCCGCAGGCGCCATTCGGTGTGTCCGGCTGGCGTTGGGTGGTATTGGCGAGTGCGGTGTTTGCGCTGTTCATCTGGTGGCTGCGCAAGCGCCTGCCGGAGTCGCCACGCTGGTTGGCGCAACATGGCCGCTTTGATGAGGCGAACCGGATTCTCGACAACATCGAAGCGCGCTGCGAGAAGGATCACGGTAAAGCGCTGGACACTCCTGAAGCCGTTCCGGTCGACGTCGAAGGCAAGGGCCGCTTCGCCGATATCTGGCAGCCGCCGTATCGCCGCCGCGCGTTGATGCTGATCGTCTTTCACGTGTTCCAGGCCATCGGCTTCTTCGGTTTCGGCAACTGGCTGCCGGCGCTGCTCTCCGGCCAAGGCGTCAGCGTCACCCACAGTTTGATGTACGCCTTCATCATCACCCTCGCCTACCCGCTCGGGCCGCTGCTGTTCGTGAAGTTCGCCAACCGTTTCGAGAACAAATGGCAGATTGTCGGCTCGGCCCTCGGCGCCATGACGTTCGGCACTTTGTTTGCGTTGCAGACCAGTGCCTTCGGCCTGATCTTCTGCGGGGTGATGATCACCTTCTGCAATGCGTGGCTAAGCTTCAGTTATCACTCGTACCAGAGCGAATTGTTCCCGACCAACATCCGTGCGCGGGCGGTGGGGTTCTGCTATTCGTTCAGCCGCCTGTCGACGGTGTTCAGCAGCCTGTTGATTGGCTTGTTCTTGGATAACTTCGGCACGCCCGGGGTGCTCGCGTTCATCGTCAGCAGCATGCTGATCGTGATGCTGACCATCGGCTGGTTCGGCCCGCGCACGCGCAACCTGGCGCTGGAGAACATCGCCCATCGCTGACGGCCGCGCGGTCATCCTCTGCCGCCTGACGGCAAGGGATGACCGCTTTGTTCCGCATGCCCGAGCAGCAACGCATTGAAATAGCGGGATTTGCCGCAAAGGCACGGTAATTGCTGCGGCAGGCCTGTCAGCAATAATTCAAAGGTCTCCATCATGATGTTGGTCAGTGCAAAACAGCAGCAACTCATCCACCTGCCCAAGCGACTGGCGGAAGATGCGACCACGACCGCCGCTGCCGGTCTGCAAAGTGGCCTGCACGGCGCCATGCTGCAATCGCTGCAGAATCAGGCCCAGTCGCAAGCCACCGATGCGACGTCCAAGGTGCAGGATTCGGCCACGCAGATCGCCACCCAACAGGTGGCCGCCGCCGCGCGCATCAGCGACAACGTCGACGAGGCGTTCGCCAAGACCCGCGTCGGTCTGCAAACCACCGATGCCACGGCTGCCAGCACCACCACCGGCACCTCGGCCACCGACGCGTTCAAGGACTACATGAGCAAGTCGCCGGAACAACGCCTGCGCGACAGTATCCTCCAGAGTATGGGCATCACCGAAGACGACATCAAAGCCATGCCGCCGGAGAAACAACTGGCCATCGGCAAAGAAATCGCCGAGCGTTTGCAGGACAAAATGAAGTTGGCGCAGGCGGACAAAGACAACGTCAATGACGTCAAGGACAGCGACAAGTTGGCGGACAAGTTTCTCGCAGCGCTGTGATTATGTGACAAGTGGATGGGGGTCACGGAGGCCTCTGTCCTGTCCCACTCCCTTCCCTCCGGCTCGCTACCTTTCATCAGAAAATCGTATCACCTGTAAGAACTGACAGTGGTGCTCGTTTGAACTGCGCGCGTTCAATAGAACGAGTGATCACACTCGTGATCACAAGACAGGATCAGGAGAGAATCATGGAAGCCAAAGCAGAAGCCAAAGCATTCACCGGTCATTGCAATTGCAAGTCCACCTACAACGGAAACCCGGTCGGAACGGACTTTAATACAGAGCGGGTTGTTTTTGATCAAAGAACTTTTCAAGCGACCATGAACACAAATTTCGTCCAGATGCTCTATGGCCCCGAGAACCTAGAACCCGGTGAACACCTTCTGACTTTTGTTCAAGATGGAGTTCCTCAGCTGGAATATTACAATGGAAACCGACGGCTCAAATTAGCTGGAACCGGGAAAGTCACCATCGGGGAGAATCTGGATACCCAAGAAGGAACGATTGACGCTAACTACCTTGATGATGTGGGGCGGTTGATTGCCTTCAAGGGTACGTTCAGTGGCAAGTACGAATTGAAGTAACAGGTGAAAGTAATAAAACAAGGGCAGTCGCTACTGCCCTTGGCTTTTAGAACATGGCCCTCGCGATTTCAGAGCATCAATTCAGCTGCAACGTTGCATTGAACTGCCCGATCGCGTCCACCACATGCCGCGATCCCTGCTGAATTTCCTGAATCACCGCCCCCGCCTCGTTCGCCAGTTCCACGCCAAGCCCGGTACGGCTCAAACTCGACTGCATGCTCGACACGGCACTCAACGACAAATCATGGTTCTTGCGCACCACATCGACGATCTCAAGTGTCGCCTGACTGGTCCGCGCCGCCAGGCTGCGCACCTCATCCGCGACCACCGCAAAACCACGCCCATGTTCACCGGCCCGCGCCGCTTCAATCGCCGCATTCAGTGCCAGCAAGTTGGTTTGATCGGCAATTCCGCGAATGGTCTGCACGATGGTGCCGATGATGTCCGACTGTTTGCTCACCGCATCGATACTCAGCGCCGCTTCGTTGAGGTCGCGGGAAATGTCCTGAATGATTTGCACGGTTTGTTGCACGACTTGTGAGCCTTTTTGCGCACAAGCGTCGTTTTGTACCGAGGTGCTATGGGCCGACTCCGCGGCGTTTTGCAGCGTGGTCATCTGGCTGGTGATGTCGCTGGCGAACTTGACCACTTTGTACAAACGGCCCTTGGCGTCAAACAGCGGGTTGTACGAGGCCTCTAGGTAGACCATCTGCCCGGACTTGTTCTTGCGTTCGAAACGGTGCGAGTGATATTCGCCGCGATTGAGCGATGCCCAGAACGCCTTGTACTGTGCCGATTCGGCTTCGGAACGGTGACAAAACATACTGTGATGGTGGCCGACGATTTCATTGAGCGAGTACTGCATCGTTCTGAGGAAGTTGTCATTGGCGCTGATCACGTTGCCTTCCGGGGTGAACTCGATCACCGCCATCGAACGACTGATCGCCGCCAGCATGCTTTCTTCTTCGTGCTCTTTGTTGACCCGTGCGGTGATGTCCGCCGCCACTTTGATCACACTTTTGACTTGTTTGTCCGGGCCATAAACCGGCATGTAACTGGCTTCGAGCCAGATCTCCTTGCCGGATTTGTTCAAGCGCAGAAACGTCCCGCTGATCGGTTCTCCCCGGGCCAGGTCGCGCCATAATCTGGCGTATTCCTCGCTGCGGTAAAACGCTTCTTCACAAAACACCCGGTGATGTTTGCCCCGCACTTCCTCGGCGCTGTAGCCCATGGTCTTGCAGAAGTTTTCGTTGGCATCCAGAACAATGCCTTCGGGCGTGAATTCGATCATCGCCATCGAGCGGCTGATCGCTTCGAGCTTGGCGTTGGCTTCGGTCAAGGCGCAGCTGAAACGCTCGATTTCCTGCAGGTCAGCCTTGTGATGTAGGTTGAACATGGTTGTATCACCTTCCGCGCGGTCTTTTGATTTGATGAAAGTTCAGATCTTTCAGAATCCACCACTACGTTCCACAGAACAGGCGCACGCATTCCTCCACGGGAGGAAGTTGTCAGGTGATAAATGACGTTTAATCGGAGAGTCCATGCAGCGACGCTCTAATCAAGACATCCTTCTCTTGATAGCCCGCGAGCGGGCCAGCCCTAACGTGCAGAAGAACTTCCATGTACCACAGGCTCCTTGTTGGTTCAGTGTCCGGTGCCTTGGGTTGCGCACTCTGGCAGCGTTGAAATCACGGCTAACAGATGACGGTCGACATAGTTAGTTACAGCTCAGCATAGCCAGCGCTATGCGGTGCGCAAGGCCACTAGTCGGCCAGTATCTGGCACTTTTTGCACAAGAATCGGTTCAGCGCGTCGTTGCGTGAGCCGTATCTGCCAGCAGATCCAACAAGGCCTGCACCGCCGGTGAGGGCGTCTGCCCCGCTGGCAGCACCAGCGAAAACACCCGTTCGATGCGTGGCGCCAGGGCAATAACCCGCAGTCCCTGCCTGTCCGCCGGCAAGGTCATTTCCGGCACCAGCGTCACGCCGAGGTTTTCCCGAACCAGGGTGAAGGCGCTGCTCCATTCGCGCACCTCGACCCGCACATCCTGCAACTGCAACCCGGCGGCGACGGCGAGGCTGCGGGCATTGGTCGAGCAACCACCGGTGGCCAGCACAAACGGCAACGCCGACAACTCTTGCAGGCTCACGCCCTGCTCGGTTCCGCGCAGCGCAAGCGGGTGCCCCGCCGGCACCACCGCCACCCAGGCATCACGGCCCAACGGCCCGGCATTGCGCTCGGGCGCCGGATTGAGCACCACGCCGACATCTACCAGACCGGCCGCCAACAGGGTTTCGACCTCGTCGTCGCTGACCTCCAGCGCCACCACTTCGATGCCCGGGTACAGGCGATTGAACTGACGCAGCAGCGGCGGCAGAAAACTCGCCAACACCATGGGGAAACTCGCCAGACGGATCGTCCCGCGCAACATCGGGCGGACGCTGTCGACAGTCTGGCGAATGGTCTCCAGCGCGCCGAGCATCAGCCGTGCCTGTTCGATCACCGGCAGGCCGATGGCGGTGGGCAGGGTCTGACGGCTTTCGCGACTGAACAGTTGCACACCGAGGGTTTCTTCCATCAACGCCAAGGCCTGGCTGGCGCCGGACTGCGTCATGCCGATCCGTTCGGCGGCGCGGGTGATGTTGCCGTGATCAGCCACAGCGACCACCAGCCGCCAATGCATCAGGTTCATCATGCCAGTAGCTGTCCTTATGGCTGCTTTCTGAAAGATTAATTTTACCGAGGGTGCGCTGCACTATGACACTGGCGCCAAATCCTCACCAGAGCGCTACCGATGAAGCTGTATTACGCCCCTCAAGCCTGTTCGCTGGCGCCGCATATTGTGCTGCGCGAACTGAAACTGCCCTTCGTGCTGATCCGCGTCGACAACCGCAGCAAGCGCACCGCCAGCGGCGAAGACTTTCTCGCGATCAATCCCAAGGGTTATGTCGCGGCCCTGCAACTGGACAACGGTGCGGTACTGACCGAAAGCCCGGCAATCCTCCAGTATCTGGCGGATCTGCAGCCGCAATCGGGGCTGGCACCAGCGCCTGGCAGTTTCGAACGGGTGCGCTTGCAAGAGTGGCTGAACTTCGTCTCGAGCGAGATCCACGGCGGCCTCGGCGCACTGTTCGACGAACGCCTGCCGGCCGAGGTGATCAAGGAGAAGTTGTTCAGGCGCTTTGCGGTGTTGGTCGCGGTGCTGGAGCAGCAGGATTATCTGCTGCCGAGTGGATTCAGCGTGGCGGATGCGCTGCTGTTTGTGGTGCTGCGTTGGGCCGGGTTGTTTGATATCGACTTGACGCAGTGGCCGGCGTTGGCGAGGTTTCAGGCGCGGATTGAGCAGCGGCCGACAGTGATCGCGGCGCTGGCGGCGGAAGCGGCGTAAGTCTTCAGATCATTCGCGAGCAGGCTCGCTCCCACATTAGATTTGTGGCGTGCACAAAACCTCTGTGGGAGCGGGCTTGCTCGCGAAAGCGGTGGTTCAAACGCCCCGGATCAAACGGTTGAAACTCAAAGCCCCGCTGTCACCCTGCTCGCCACTTCCCCCGGTCCCCCCGCCTGCCACACCTGCGGTTGATTGCGCAAAAACGCTTCGGCGACCTGACGCGGTGGCTGGCGTTTTTCGCTCATTGCGGCCAGCGTGCGGTTCAGCAGATCAATCGGCAAATCGACTTTCTCAAAGAACGTCACCAACTCCGGGTACTGCGCCTTGAACGGTGCCGACACGCCAATCGCCAGGCTCGCCGGCATCGAGCGCGTGCCCTTGGGATTCGGGTTATTGGCATCGGCCAGGGTCTTCCAGGCCTCGGCATCGAACGGCGGTTCTTCGAGTTTTACCAGTTTGAATCGGCCCAGCAGCGGCGTCGGCGACCAGTAGTAGAACAGCACCGGTTTGCCACGTTTGATCGACGACGCCACCTCGGCATCCAGCGCTGCACCAGAGCCGGTGCGGAAGTTGACGTAGCTGTCGGTCAGCGCATAGGCCTTGAGCTTCTGGCTGTTGACGATTTCCGAAGTCCAGCCAGTCGGGCTGTTGAGGAATCGTCCACGGCTCGGGTCTTCCGGGTCGCGGAACACCTCCTTGTAGCGCGGCAGGTCGGCCACCGACTTCAGCTCCGGCGCCAACGGTTTGATCCCGCGTTCAGAGTCGCCCTTGATCACGTATTCCGGCACCCACCAGCCCTCGGTCGCGCCCTTGACCGTATCGCCGAGGCCGAACACCTTGCCTTCAGCGGCCGCCTTGACCCACGCCGGACTGCGCCCGGCCCATTCCTCGCCGATCACCTGAATATCGTTTTTCGCCAGCGCCGCTTCCAGGCTGACGGTGCTGCCCGGCAGCGTATCGGTCGGGTAGCCGTAGCCTTTTTCGACGATCAGCCGCAGCACTTCGGTGATGAAACTGCCGCTCTCCCAAGTGATGTCACCGAAGTGGATCGGCGCGGTTTTCTCCGCCGCCGAAACAGCGCCGACGCTCAGGCTCAGCGCCAGCAACGAGCTGCCGAGCAGGGTTTTGATCGATCTCATGCGGACCTCTTGTCTGTCAGGATTTGATTGGCACTGTGGCGATCGCACAGGGCCTGGGAACGGCTCATGTACACGCTGACCGAACGTTGCGAGATACCCAGTTCGGCGGCGATTTGCGGGTAGGTCAGGCCATCGACCCGCGCCAGCAGAAAGGTCGAGCGAACCTTGCCGGGCAGGCGCTGCAGGCTGCGGTCGAGGCGGCTCAGGGTTTGTCGCTGTTGCGTGAGTTCTTCCGGCGAAGCGGCACACTCGGCCTCGACTTGCTGCGCATGGCGCCGCGCCAGATCGGCACGCCGCCAATGCTGATAAAGCAGGCGCTGGGCGATGGTGGTGAGCAAGGCGCGGGGTTCGCGGATGGCAGTCAGTGCGGGCGCTTCGAGCAGGCGAACGAAGGTTTCGGACGTGAGGTCTTCGGCACTCGCCGGGTCTTGCAGTTGCCGGCGCAGGTAGTTGCGCAGCCAGTGGTAATGGGCGCGGAACAGGCCTTCAACGGTGTGGCGATGCAATGGATCGGCGCCGGACATAGGGGCTCCTTGGCAAGGGGTCGCTGAATGTCCGGTGATCCGGTGGCGCGATCGTAGCAAGGCACCTTATTCGTTAAAAATACTTAAAACGAATCTTTATATTCCATAAAGAAATTAGCGCAGTTGACCATAACCCTGTGCCTGGGCCTCGCGTTGATAACCGAGCAGGACCTCATAATCACTTTCGTTGGCCGGCAATACGTGGAGCAGTCCGAGGGTGCGCGCGACGTCGGGCAACTCGTCCAGCGACTGATTCATCACCTGGAGTAGCTGTTCGATCTGCTCATCAGTGGCGGTGGCAGCGGTGATAAACGGCAACGTCGGGCTGTACGCACTGCGCGCCACGACCCGCAAGCCACTGACCTCATCCGGCGCGTATTGCGCAAGGTACGCATAGGTAACGCTGTCGATGGCCGCCAGATCGCCGCGATCCTCCCGTACCCAGCGCAGGCTCTCACGGTGCGCGCCACTGATGCCGACCGTGGCGAAGAACTGCCCGTCGCGGTGCAACGGCGCCAGACGCTGGCGCAACAGGTTCATGCCGCTGTTGGAGTCCTCACTGTTGATCACCCCGCGACTGCCGCGAAAGTCCGCCAGGGTTGTGCGCACATCATCAGCGCGACTGAGGATCATGCTGCAGTGATTGCCGGCACTGGCGTCGGGCAGTTCGTAACGTGGACGACCGACGATGCGCACCTGACCGCGTAGCAAGGTCATCAACGGGTAGCCGCAGGTTTGCGTCAGCAGCAGGCTGGGCGATAACCAGAGTTCGGGGAGTGACAGGCTTTCGGCGTTCAGGCGGCAATGGCCCAGGTGGTCGAGGATGCGCGAGATCCAGCATTCGTTGGCCGCACGAATTGGCTCGGGGGCGACATACATCAGCAGTTCGGCGTGGTGTTGGGTCATACACATTATTTCCCTGCAAATACATGACCTGTGGGAGCGGGCTTGCTCGCGAAGGGGCCGGCACATTCAACCTGGATGTCGACAGACAGATCGCCTTCGCGAGCAAGCCCGCTCCCACAAGGGTTCCGTGCTGATCTTGAGGTCAGTGATACGGATGCTGCGGACTGTCGATCGGTTTGAACCCGTTCTGCCGCCACAACTGCCCATAGCCTTGCACCAGAAAGCCGCCACTGCGCGCCACCCACTGCTCGCGGCGCATGCGATAGGCCGCAGGCAAGTCGTACCACGCCAGCCCTGGCAGATCATGATGCACCAGATGAAAGTTCAGGTTCAGAAACAGCCAGCGCCACGGCCAGCCGGCCTCGTTGAGCACGGTACGCTGCTCCGGTTGCGCGTGCGGGCGGTGTTCATAATAGGAGCGGATCATCGCAATCGTCAGTGCCGGCACACTGATCAGCAGCAAGTAGTGCCAGACCGGCAACACGCTGTAGCGTGCGACGAACCACAGCATCAACAGGGTGAACCCGCCGTGGATCAGCCACATCAGCCAGGCCTGGCGCTCGCGGTTTTTCAGACGTTGCAGTTCTTCGCTGGCCAGCGCCAGTAACGCCAGCGGCGCGCCAATCGCGAAGCGACCGAGCACGGTCTTGTTCAGCCAGTGCAGGCTCCGTTCGAACAGCGAACTGCCCTGCCAGCGCGACGCTGTCAGGTACCGGCTTTCCGGGTCGACGCCGGGCACGGTCAGGTTTTCATCGCGGTGATGCAACAGATGGCTGTCACGGTAAAGCGTGTACGGATACCACACCGCAAACGGTGCATAACCGAGGAGTTTATTAACCCCTGTCCAGCGCGTCGGATGACCGTGCAGCAACTCGTGCTGCACCGACAGCCACAGCACCAGCAACGGAATCAGCAGCAATGTACTCAAGCTGCGGCCGAGCCACTGGCTGTTGAGCACAATGGCGAACCAGCCGCCGTACACGCCGATCAGCAATAACCAGGTCGGCCATTCGGTGCGGGCGGTAAAACGTTGGCGCAGGGTTTCGATCTGTTGCCGGTGATCGGCGTCGAAGTAATGGGGCATGGCGTGGCTCGGAACGGGAATCTTCCCCTTCTGTGCAACGAGCCCGCTGAATCTTGCAGATTATTTTTAGCGCTTGAGCGGGAGCCCGAGAACCGGGCCCCCGAGGAACCCGATCAATGACCGAAAATATCGACTTTCTTGGCTTTCTTCTCCGCACGCTTTTCAATGGCGGTCTTGGCCGGTTTCTTCTTCGCGGCTTTCTTTGAATCCATACCTTTGGACATGATGCGTACTCCACTCACAGGGATGTAGGCTCAGGTATACACCTATCCCGCGTCGTGCGTTCTTTTATAATCGGCGCTTTGCCCGCCGACAGTCCGATCCCATGTCCGATACCCAATACAGCCTGCTCGACGCCTCTCTATGGCCGTTGATGAACAAGTTTTACCGCAGCCACCAATCGTCGATGAAGGCAGTGCGCGATGCGCAACTGTGGGTGGCGCGGCGCGATGAAATCGTTGCCGCGTTGTGTTTGCGCCCGGTGGCGGGTGGACGCTGGTTGACGGGGTTGTTTGTCGATCCCACGTGTCGTGAACAAGGGATTGCCGCACAGTTGATCGCGGCGGCAGTGCAGGAAATGAGCGAGCCGGTGTGGCTGTTCTGTCACCCGGATCTGCGTGGGTTTTATGAGCGGCGCGGGTTCACCTTCGACCCGGCGCTGCCGCAGGCGATGGCGGAGCGCTTGAGTCGGTATGCGCGGAGCAAGCCGATGATTGCGATGGAGCTGAGACCTTCAATCTGACGCAAAACCCTTGTGGGAGCGAGCTTGCTCGCTCCCACAAGGGTTTTGGGGTGTTGACGGGATCAGTCGTCAGCCGTGGGATCGAGGTCCGGGAACATCACTTCGGTAAATCCGAACTTGCTGAAATCGGTGATGCGCGACGGGTACAGCCGGCCGATCAGGTGATCGCATTCGTGCTGCACGACGCGGGCGTGGAAACCTGAGGCGATACGCACAATCGGCTCGCCCTTGGGATCAACACCCTCGTAGCGAATCTGCTGATAGCGGTCCACCGCGCCACGCAAGCCCGGCACCGACAGACAGCCTTCAAAGCCCTCTTCCGTCAGCGGGCTCAGTGGCGTGATCAACGGATTGATCAGGATCGTCTGCGGCACCGCTTCAGCCTCGGGATAGCGCTCACTGTGCTCGAAACCGAAGATCACCAGTTGCAGGTCGACGCCAATCTGCGGCGCGGCCAGGCCGACGCCACCGACGCTTTCCATGGTCTGGAACATGTCATCGATCAGTTGCCACAGCTCGGGGCTGTCGAACATCTCGGTCGGTACAGGCGGGGCGATACGCAGCAGGCGTTCGTCGCCCATTTTGAGGATTTCACGAATCATGATCAGGCTTCGTCAGTGTCCGGCTTGAGCGAGTGGTCGCGCCCCAGGCCCGAGACATGTTGTTTGGGGTGTTCATCGAGTTCGCCCGGGACTTTCTCGCCCGACTCCTTGCCCTCGCTGGACATGTGTTCGATCACCGCATTCATCTCGGCCCCGAGCAGCAGCACCGCCGAGGAAATATAGAAATACAGCAGCAGCACGATGATCGCCCCGATGCTGCCATACATCGCGTTGTAGTTGGCGAAGGTTTTGACGTAGAACGCAAAGCCCAACGAGGCGATGATCCACACCACCACGGCCAGCACCGAGCCCGGGGTGATGAAGCGGAATTCCTGTTTGACGTCAGGCATCACGTAGTAGATCAGCGCCACGGCAACCATCATCAGAATCACGATCACCGGCCAGCGCGCAATCGTCCACACCGTGACAATGAAGTCTTCCAGACCCACCTGCGCGGCAATCCAGCCCATCACCTGCGGCCCGAGCACCATCAGCGCGGCGGCGGCCAGCAGCATGCCGGCGATGCCGACGGTGTAGAAAATCGACAGTGGAAAGCGCTTCCAGATCGGCCGGCCTTCGACCACATCATAAGCGGCGTTCATCGCGCTCATCATCAGGCGCACACCGGCAGAGGCGGTGTACAGGGCGATGACGATACCGAACGAGAGCAAGCCGCCCTTGGACTGCTGCAACTGATCGATCACCGGGTTGACCTGGTCCAGCGCCTGCGGCGGCAGCACCAGTTCCGATTGCAGACGCAGCCAGGTGAAGAAGTCCGGCAGGTGCAGGAAACCGATCAGGGCAATCAGGAACAGAATGAACGGGAACAGCGAGAACAGCATCTGGTAGGCCAGCGCCGAGGCGTAGGTGGACATCTCGTCGTCGATGAATTCAGTGACCGTGCGCACCATCACCCGGTGCAAGGGCAGACCTTTCATGTCCGGAAAAATCATTCGCGTCTCCTTTCGCCGCAAACAGGTTGAAGTCGTGGCGACTCAGGGGCCGTTTTTTACATCACGGTAGCCTACTTGGCGACCTTCGTGGATGACCGTCGGGTTTTGACACAAAAACGGCCATCCTTGGATGGCCGTTCCGGTGTTTCGTTCAAGGCTCGATTACGCCTTGTCGACACCTTTTTTGATGGCGTCCTTGGCTTTGCCGACAGCTTGCTGGGCCTCGCCTTTTTTCTCTTGCAGCTTGCCTTCGGCTTGCAGCTTGGTGTTGTCGGTGGCTTTACCGACGCCTTGCTTGACGTTGCCGACCGCTTCGTTGGCCATGCCTTTTACTTTATCGCCTGTGCTACTCATGGTGTTTCTCCTTGGTGCATTGAAGGGGAAAAGTCAGTACGTAATGATTGACTGGGCGGGTTTGCCACGAGTTTCATTTATTTTTCGCCCTTCATTTCGTCGTGCAACGCAGGTTGGGCTTTATGTTTGCCCCTCAAGCCCCGAGAATGCGCACCTATGGGCGCCGTGCGCCAACGATCAGATCCCGCAGGAATGTTATGAAACTCGATAAAAAGCAGGCCATTGCCCGTCGTAACCAGGAACTGGGCGGTGCTGTGCTCGGCACCAACAACTGCCACTTCGCCGAACTGAACCGCAACCGCAACATCTGGTGGTTCGACCTGCCAGTGACGCGCCTGGCCGTCGGTCAGTACGAGTGGATTCACCTGCTGATGCACACCCCGGCCACCGACGAGCTGCTGCACCTGAAAGTGCCGACGGTGTTCCTGCGGGAAAAACTCGAAGGCCTGGTGATTCGCAACGAAGGCAAGCGCAAGGCCGCGTTGAGTCTGGAATTGAGCGCGGACAAGGATTCGTACCTGCAGGACATGCGTCCGGCGGGGACCAACGTGAATTTCGCGCCGTTCCGTCAGTAGGATCAGTGCCGCTCCCTTCCCCTCACCCTAACCCTCTCCCAAGGGAGAGGGAACTGACCGAGGTGTTTGGGCGAGGTACGCCGACATGGGATATCGAGTCGAACTCAGGTTTTGAACTGCACGCGATCGGCCCCCTCTCCTTCGGGAGAGGGCTGGGGTGAGGGGCAGGTTCAACGCTTAACCCAAGCCATGCTCCGCACCAACAAAAAGCCCCGCATCTGCGGGGCTTTTTGGTTTAGGCGGCGGACTTGGCCTTGATCTTCTTCAGCTCTTCGTCACGCAACTCGCGGCGCAGGATCTTGCCGACGTTGGTGGTCGGCAGCGCGTCGCGGAACTCGACCGAACGCGGGACCTTGTAGCCGGTGACGTTGGCGCGCATGTGCTCCATCACGGTTTCCTTGGTCAGGGTCACACCCGGCCTGGCAACGATGAAAATCTTGATCGCCTCTCCCGACTTCTCGTCCGGCACGCCGATGGCGGCGCACTGCAACACGCCCGGCAGCGTCGCCAGCACGTCTTCCAGCTCGTTCGGATAAACGTTGAAACCGGAGACCAGAATCATGTCTTTCTTGCGATCGACAATGCGCATGTAGCCATCGGGCTGGATCAGCGCGATATCACCGGTCTTCAGCCAGCCTTCGCTGTCGAGCATTTCATCGGTGGCTTCCTGACGCTGCCAGTAACCTTTCATCACTTGCGGGCCTTTGATGCACAGCTCGCCGATCTCGCCCAGCGGCTGCTCGACACCAGCATCGTCGATGACTTTGCACAGGGTCGACGGCACTGGAATGCCGATGGTGCCGATCTGGATGTGCTGGATCGGGTTGACCGTGGCCACCGGACTGGTTTCGGTCATGCCGTAACCTTCGCAAATCGAGCAGCCGGTCACCGCTTTCCAACGCTCGGCTGCGGCCAGTTGCAGGGCCATGCCGCCGGACAGGGTGACTTTCAGGTTGGAGAAATCCAGCTTGCGGAAGCCTTCGTTGTTGCACAGCGCCACGAACAGCGTGTTCAGGCCGACAAAGCCGCTGAACTTCCACTTCGACAGCTCCTTGACCATCGCCGGCAGGTCGCGCGGGTTGCTGATCAGGATGTTGTGGTTGCCGATCAGCATCATCGCCATGCAATGAAAGGTGAACGCATAGATGTGGTACAGCGGCAGCGGCGTGATCAGGATCTCGCAACCTTCATTGAGGTTGGAGCCCATGAGTGCCTTGCACTGCAGCATGTTGGCGACGAGGTTGCGATGGGTGAGCATCGCGCCCTTGGCCACGCCGGTGGTGCCGCCGGTGTATTGCAGCACCGCGACATCGCTGCTGTGCGGATTGGCTTCGGCCACAGGCTGGCCCTGGCCCTTGCTCAGCACGTCGTTGAACTTGACGGCTTTAGGCAAGTGATAGGCCGGCACCATCTTCTTCACGTACTTGATCACGCTGTTGATCAACAGGCGTTTGACCGGCGGCAGCAGGTCGGCGACTTCGGTGACGATGACGTGTTTGACGCCGGTTTTCGGCACCACGGTTTCCGCCAGGTGCGCCATGTTGGCCAGGCAAACCAGGGCTTTTGCGCCGGAGTCGTTGAATTGGTGTTCCATTTCCCGCGCGGTGTACAGCGGGTTGGTGTTGACCACGATCAGCCCGGCGCGGATCGCACCGAAAACGGCGACCGGGTACTGCAGAACATTGGGCAGTTGCACGGCGATTCGATCACCGGGCTGCAAGTCGGTATGCTGTTGCAGATACGCAGCAAACGCGCCGGACAATTCGTACAGTTCACCGTAGGTGATTGTCTTGCCCAGGTTGCTGAAAGCCGGTTTGTTGGCGAAGCGTTGGCAAGATTGCTTCAACACTGCCTGAATATTCGGGTACTCGTCTGGATTGATGTCGGCAGCAATTCCAGCCGGGTATTTATCCTTCCAAAAGTCTTCGATCATGGAAGCCCACTCCTCAGCAACGCGAATTCTTCACCGCATTTGATGCGATTATTATTGGTGTGTGTTTTGTATTGGTGAATCTGGCTTTCAGATAGGCCGAGAAGTCACAAAGCGCGCCGAGAGTAGCAGCTTTGCCGAGGGCCGACTAGAGCCAAAAGCGGCCTCCACAGTCACTTTGATGACTCAAGACTTTCTAACAGTCATTTTAGAGCAAAAATCCTAGACATCCCTGAAAGCCCCGGTTTTCGGGGTCATCAAACAAAAATTCGCGAGCAGGCTCGCTCCAACAGGGACTACATCTATACCTGTGGGAGCGAGCCTGCTCCGGGCGGCGTTCCGACGAATGCGCGAAGCGCAGCAATTAAGGGCTACGCGATATCGCGCAACTCCCTGCGCAGAATCTTCCCGACCGGCGTCATCGGCAACGACTCACGCAGCACGATGTGTTTCGGCACTTTGTAAGCGGTGAAATTCTCTTTGCAGTAGGCCTTGAGCTCTTCGAGGCTGACCCCGGTTTCCCGTGCAACCACAAACAGCTTCACCGCCTCGCCCGAACGCTCGTCCGGCACACCGATTACCGCGCAGTTGGCGACTTTCGGGTGGGCCATCACCACGTCTTCGATCTCGTTGGGGTACACGTTGAAGCCGGAGACGATGATCATGTCCTTCTTGCGGTCGACGATGCGCACAAAGCCATCCGGGTCGATCACTGCAATGTCACCGGACTTGAACCAGCCCTCGGCATCCAGTACTTCGGCGGTGGCTTCGGGTTGGTGCCAGTAGCCTTTCATGATCTGCGGGCCCTTGATGCACAACTCACCACGTTCGCCCAGCGGCTGCTCGACACCCTCGTCATCGATGACTTTCAGCAGCGTGCCCGGCACCGGCAGGCCGACCGTGCCCAGGCGCGACTTGTCGCCATACGGGTTGGTGCACGCCACCGGCGAGGTTTCGGTCAGGCCGTAACCTTCGGTGATGCGGCAACCGGTGATCTGCTCCCAGCGCTCGGCGGTAGCCTTGACCAGCGCGGTACCGCCAGAGTTGGTCAGCTTGAGGCTGGAGAAATCCAGGGCCTTGAAGTCCGGGTGATCCATCAGCGCGACGAACAGGGTGTTGAGCCCGAGCAACGCCGAGAAGCGCCAGTTCTTCAGCTCCTTGATGAAGCCTGCGATGTCCCGCGGGTTGGTGATCAGTACGTTGTGGTTGCCGGAGACCATCATGCACATGCAGTTCGCGGTGAAGGCATAGATGTGGTACAGCGGCAGCGGCGCCACCATCACCTCCTGCCCTTCGCGCAACAATGGCTGGCCGTCAGGCCCCAACTGCGCCAGGCATGCGCGCACTTGCTGCATGTTCGCCACGAGGTTGCCGTGGGTCAGCATGGCTCCTTTGGCGAGGCCGGTGGTGCCGCCGGTGTATTGCAACACGGCGATGTCGTCGAGGCCGACTTTCAGCGGTTTGATGCCCAGCCCGCGCCCCAGCCGCAGCGCACTCTTGAACGAGATTGCTTGCGGCAACGAATACGCCGGGACCATTTTCTTCACTTTGCTGACCACGGTGTTGATCAGCCAGCCCTTGGCGGTGGGCATCAGGTCGCCCATCTTCGCTTCGATCAGGTATTGCAGGTCAGTGTCGGGCAGCACTTCCTGGACCTTCTGCCCGAACATGTTCAGGTACACCAGCGCCCGGGCACCGGAGTCCTTGAACTGGTGGCGCATCTCGCGCGCGGTGTACAGCGGGTTGGTGTTGACCACGATCAGCCCGGCGCGCAAGGCGCCAAACACGGCAATCGGATACTGCAGCACATTGGGCATCTGCACCGCGATGCGATCTCCCGGCACCAGATCGGTGTGGGCTTGCAAGTAACCGGCAAACGCTGCGCTGTAGCGCTCCAGCTCAGCGTAGGTCAGGGTCACGCCCATGTTGCTGAAGGCTGGACGGTCCGCGAACTTCTTGCAGGAACGCTCAAACACCTCGATCACCGACTTGAACTCGCCCATGTCGATGTCCAGCGGTACGCCAGCGGGGCGTTTGTCATTCCAGAAATCAGGTTGCATTGTTCTTGTCCTCTTTACCTGAATCGATCCGGGAGCCGCTTTCTGTCCTTTTGCTGTTATCCCTTGAAAGCACAAAGCAAAAAGCGGAGCTTCACGGACACTAGCAGTTATGACCTTTGAGGCAAATATGGGCGATGGCGACATTGATCGTATGAATCTTCCCGCCGTGGCGTGAGCTGATCGGACGCGCTATACAATGCTACGACTGCGGGCCGTTACCGCTCGATAAAAAGGAATTGCCATGATCCACCACGCCTTCTGGCTCGACGCGAGTGACCGCAGCCGCCTCTTCGTCAACCAGTGGCTCCCGGCCGCGCCATTGAAAGCGGTGATCCTGCTGGCCCACGGCATGGCCGAGCACAGCGCACGCTACGAGCGGCTGGCTGAAGCGTTTTGCGCACAAGGCTACGGTGTCTACGCCCCGGACCTGCGCGGCCATGGCAGGACGGCCGAAAACGGCACACTCGGGCATTTCGCCGATGACGATGGCTGGTGCAAGGTGATCGGCGATCTGGCCAGCCTCAATCAGCACATCGGCCAGCAGCATCCCGACGTGCCGATCATCCTGCTCGGGCACAGCATGGGCAGCTACCTCGCCCAGGGCTACCTGCTGCATCACAGCGCCAGTCTGCACGGGGCGATTCTCAGCGGTTCGAATTTCCAGCCGGTGGCGCTCTATGGCGCGGCGCGGCAGATCGCTCGTCTCGAGAAGCTGCGTCAGGGCGCCAGAGGGCGCAGCGCGCTGATCGCGTGGCTGTCGTTCGGCTCGTTCAACAAGAAATTCAAACCGGCACGCACGCCGTTCGACTGGCTGAGCCGCGACCCGGTCGAGGTCGATCTGTATGCCAACGACCCGTTGTGCGGCTTTCGCTGCACCAATCAACTGTGGATCGATCTGCTCGGTGGCTTGCAGCAGATCAGCAAAGCGTCCAATCTCGCCCAGATCGACCCGGGCCTGCCGCTGCTGGTGATCGGCGGTGAATGTGATCCGGTGAGCGAAGGCAAGCGTCTGACAGATCTGGCCGATGCGTTGCGCACGGCTGGCAGCCAGAACCTGCAACTGAAGATCTACCCGCAGGCGCGGCACGAATTGTTCAATGAAACCAATCGCGACGAAGTGATCGCCGATGTGCTGACCTGGATCGACCAGGCGTTGAGCCATCGTCGCCCTCACCGCAGCGAATAATTTTTTGTGGATTCACTTTAATCCGTCACAGGAATCAAGACCGATGACCCAGGTTACCAACATCCCTTACGAAGCCCTCGAAGTCGGCCAGACCGCCAGCTACAGCAAGACCGTCGAAGAGCGCGACATTCAGCTGTTCGCCGCGATGTCGGGCGACCACAACCCGGTGCACCTAGACGCCGAGTTCGCCGCTGCCAGCATGTTCAAGGAACGCATCGCCCACGGCATGTTCAGCGGCGCACTGATCAGCGCTGCCGTTGCGTGCGAGCTGCCAGGGCCGGGCACCATCTACATCGGCCAGCAGATGAGCTTTCAGAAGCCGGTAAAGATCGGCGACACCCTGACCGTGCGCCTGGAAATTCTCGAGAAGCTGCCGAAGTTCCGCGTGCGCATCGCCACTCGCGTGTTCAACCAGCGTGATGAATTGGTAGTGGATGGCGAGGCCGAGATTCTGGCACCGCGTAAACAGCAGACCGTGACCTTGCCGACGCTGCCGGCGATCAGCATCGGCTGATCTTCAGGTACACAAAAAACAAATGTGAGAGCAGGCTTGCTCGCGAAGGGGTCGTGTCAGCAACATAATCGTTGCATGACACACCGCTTTCGCGAGCAGGCCCGCTCCCACAGTTTTTCCAGCGTGGCTTTACGAACGGGCGCGAGCCTGGTTACGCAGGGCTTTCACCTGATCGTGATTGCGTTGCACGCCGTGGTATTGGCGTTCAACCAGATCACGAATACCGACCAGGTTGTGCTTGTTGATTTTCTCGATGGCTTCACGATAAGCCTTCAGGGCGTGGTCTTCACCGCGCTCGGCTTCGTTGAGCACGGCTTCTTCGTCCTTGCCGGTGAACATGGCTTTGACGTCGACCCAGCGACGGTGCAAATCACCGCTGACGCTGGTAGAGGTTTCCGGATCACCGCCCATCGAACGCACGGTGACCTGCAGTTCGGCTGCCGCGGTGGCGCAATCGGCTGAGCGCTTGGTGAACAGCGCCTTGAGTTCCGGGTGCTTGATGTCTTCGGCGCAAGTCTTGAACCCTTCCTGGCCGTCCTTGCTGGTTTCGATCAGGTCGTTGAGTACAGAGATGGCTTCTTTGTTCATGTCAGTCATTTTTCAATTCCTTGCAGTTGGTTGAAGATGCAAGGGTTATTGCAGTGTGTATGCCAGCTTTTACATAAATTTATTTTCGTTATTTATCAAATACTTAAAAATAAATGAAGCCTCTGTATCACGGTTATTTGCATGATCTGTCATTTGGCCTGCATGCAGAATGCCTGTATTTTCCAGAGTGTTTCGAATCCAGATGATTGTCGCTGATGAATCCTGAAAAACTCGAACTGCTGATCACCCGTGAAATGCCCTTCGGCAAGTACAAGGGCCGGATCATTGCCGACCTGCCGGGGCCCTATCTGAACTGGTTTGCCCGCGAAGGTTTCCCCCACGGCGAACTCGGCGGGCTGCTGGCGCTGATGCACGAAATCGACCATAACGGTCTGTCGGACCTGCTCGAACCGCTACGCGCCAAACACGGCAAACCTGCCCCGCGCCACTGAAGCGCCCTCTTCCCTTGAGCCGAGTCGACCATGCCTGACAACCCCCGCCGTGCCCGTGACGAAGCGTTCTGGCAGACCTTCGCCGACCGCTATGAAGCGCAAACCGGCCCGCTGAACCTGGAGAACGGTTATTTCGGACGCATGTCGCGCACGGTGATCGAGGACTACCAGCGCAACATCGAGCTGATCAACACGAGCAACTCGGTGTATGTGCGCCAGCGTTTCGAACAGCACGACAGCCTCGATATCCGCGCACAACTGGCCGAGACGATAGGCGTGCGCGCGCAAAGCGTGGCCTTCACCCGCAATGCCAGTGATGCGCTGCAGTCGCTGATCCGCAATTACAACCGCCTGCAACCAGGCGACCAGGTGTTGATCTGCGACCTCGAATACGACACGGTCAAAGGCGCCATGCGCTGGCTGGCACGGCATCGCGGCGTGGACGTGATCGAAGTCAATCACAACCATCCGGCCAGTTACGACAGCCTGCTGGACACTTACCGCGAAACCTTCATCCGCTATCCGAAACTCAAGCTGATGGCCCTGACCCATGTCACCCACCGCACCGGGCTGGTAATGCCAGTGCAGGCCATCGCTGCGCTGGCGAAACAATATGGCGTAGACATCATCCTCGATGGTGCTCACGCCCTCGGCCAGATCGACCTCAACCTGGAAGCACTGGGCATCGCGTTCGCCGGGTTCAACCTGCACAAGTGGATTGGCGCGCCATTGACCCTGGGCTTTCTGTACATCGCCCCGCAGCGCCTTGCCGACATTGACCCGGACATGGGTGAAATGCACTTTCCGGTCAGCGACATCCGCGCGCGCACGCCGTACAGCACGCCAAACATTCCGGCACTGATGTCCCTGCCGCTGGCGCTCGAGGAGCACCGTTCGCTCGGCGGCGCAGCGGCCAAAGGCGCGCGACTCAATTACCTGCGCAACCTGTGGGTCAGCGCGGTGCGGCACCTGCCGGGAATCGAAGTGATGACCCCGGACGATCCGCGCCTGTATTGCGGCATCACCTCGATGCGCTTCACCCGCCACACCGATCAACAGGCGATGGTCGAGCGACTGCTCAACGAGCACAACCTGTTCACTGTGGTGCGCAACGGTGCGGCGAGCGGACCGAGCATCCGCATCACTCCGGGGCTGACCACCACCGCTGCCGACATGCAGACGCTGACCCGCGCCCTCAACGAGCTGCGCTGATCCGCTCACACGGTGTACTTGTCGAAGTCCTCGGGCTTGATCTGCGATGAGGCGGCGAAGGTGTCGATGCCGATGGTCATGTGCCCGAAAAAGCCATCCTCGTGAGAGTCACGGCCAATCGGCCACACGGTCAGGGTCGAGCCTTCGCCCCCACTGTTCGCGTAATAGCTGTCTTCGGCATTGTTCAAGGGTGACGAAGCCCGCCCGCGATAATCCCGGGCGTTGAGCACCGAGCGGGAGACCACTTCGGGGAAATACAGCTGGCCGACCCAGGCAACGTTGCGCTCCTCGAGATATTTACTACCGGCCACGATGCGCACCGCGACGTGAATGTGCAGTGCACGACCGGCGTAGAAGCCCGGATAAATCGTGGTGAAACGCGCCCGTCCCTGGTGATCGCAGAACTGGCTGCCGCGCAGGTAGGTGTCATCGTCGGTACGCGGGATCGAGCCGATGGCATCGGTGTCGACTTCAAGATCCGGATTGATCCGGCTCCACCCCGAGTAAGCGCCCCGCGCATTACAGTGCCAGATATCGACCAGCGCTCCGCTCACCGGCTCGCCGGTCATGGCGTCGACGATGCTCAGGCGCAGCAGCAAGGGCAATCCTTCGGCACCTTCGCTGATGTTGCGGCGCAGCAGTTTGGGATTGCGGAAGTACGGCCCGGCGATTTGCTCGGGAGCCAACTGATAGATCGGTTGCGGCGATGAGGCTGCAGTATCTCGTTCCATGACACGTTCTCTCTTTTCCATAAGATGAACGCAGATTAACGGCGCACAAGGCCTTCGGTGCGGTAACTATGTATCGCGCCATTTCTCGTGACTTTTTCCGGGCAAAAAAAAACGGTGCACCGACCAAGCGCACCGTAAAGCCGTAGAACACACAACGAAGTGTCAGGTAAAAACTTTCAATCCAGCAGCATCAGTCCAGCAGCGCCAGGGCCTCGGCGGTGCATTCCTGAATGCGCGCCCAGTCGCCGTTCTTGATCCACTCAGGATCGAGCATCCAGCTACCGCCCACGCACATGACGTTTTTCAGCGCCATGTAGCTCTTGATGTTGGCCGGGCCGACGCCGCCGGTCGGGCAGAATTTAACTTCGCCGAACGGGCCGCCGAGGGCCTTGATCGCTGCCACGCCGCCGCTGACTTCAGCGGGGAACAGCTTGAAGCGGCGATAACCCAGGCCATAGCCTTCCATGATGCCGGAGGCGTTGCTGATGCCTGGCAACAGCGGGATCGGGCTGTCGACGCTGGCTTCGAGCAGGTCACGGGTGATGCCCGGGGTGACGATGAATTGCGAACCGGCCGCTTCGGCCGCCGCGAGCATATTACGATCGAGCACGGTGCCGGCACCGGTCACCAGCTCCGGACGCTGCTCGCGCAGGATCTGGATCGCCTTGAGACCGAACTGCGAACGCAGGGTCACTTCCAGCGCGGTCAGGCCACCGGCCGCCAGGGCGTCGGCCAGCGGCAACACGTCCTGTTCACGGGCGATGGTGATCACCGGCAGGATCCGCGCCTTGGCGCAGAGGCTGTCGATCAGGGCAACTTTGTCCGCCATGGAAACGGTCGGGGATGGGGTTGTCATAGCGGCTGTTCCTTGGCTCATGGGCACCAGTAAATCTCTAACGTAGGTTGCAGAAACGCGCGAACCGGCATGGCCGCGACGTCGTCGGATGCCAGTGCGGCATTCAGGGTGGTCAGTTTCGATTGACCCGAAATCGACAGAATCTTGTGCCTCGCCGAAGCCAGCAGCGCGCGGCCCATGGTCAGGCGTTGACGCGGCACACTTGGCGCCAGCATCGGCCAGCAACGGCGCGTGCCATCGGCCTGCAAGGCTTCGGCGAGGTTCGGGCTGTCGGGGAACAGCGACGCGGTGTGACCGTCATCGCCCATGCCCAGCACCAGCACGTCAATCGGCGGCAATTCGGCGAGCAAGCGGTCGGCTTGTTCCGCAGCCTGCTCGACGTTGGCCGCCGCGCTATAGAGGCTGAGGAACTGCGCCTTGGCGGCCGGCCCTTTGAGCAGATACTGCTTGAGCAGGCCGGCGTTGCTGTCGGCGTGTTCGACCGGTACCCAGCGCTCGTCGGCGAGGGTCACGACGACCTTCGACCAGTCCAGTTCCTGCTTGGCCAGGTGCTGGAAAAACGCCACCGGGCTGCGACCACCGGAGACCACCAGCACCGCGTTGCCGCGAGCGCCAATGGCTTCATTCAGTTGCTTGGCGACGTTCAGCGCCAGGCCTTCGGCCAACAGCACCGGACTCTTGAACGGGTGGGCATTCACGCCCGCCGGCAGTTTCACATCAGATATCGCCATACCACGACCTCCCGTCCCGCGTGATCAGTGCAATCGAGCTCATCGGCCCCCACGACCCGGCCGCATACGGCTTGGGCGCGTCACCGGACTTTTTCCACCCGGCGATCAACTGGTCACACCATTTCCACGCGGCTTCGATTTCATCTTTACGGACAAACAGGTTCTGATTGCCGTTCATCACTTCCAGTAACAACCGCTCGTAGGCGTCGGGGATCCGCGCGCTGCGCCAGGTGTCGGAGAAATTCAGTTGCAGCGGACCGCTGCGCAGTTGCATGCCCTTGTCCAGGCCCTGCTCCTTGGTCATCACGCGCAAGGAAATGCCTTCGTCCGGTTGCAGACGGATGATCAGTTTGTTGCTGATCTGCAGGCGTTGTTCCGGCGCAAAAATGTAGTGCGACGGTTCCTTGAAGTGGATGACGATCTGCGACAGTTTCTGCGGCATGCGCTTGCCGGTACGCAGATAGAACGGCACGCCGGCCCAGCGCCAGTTGCGGATGTCGGCACGCAGGGCAACGAAGGTTTCGGTGTCGCTCTGAGTGTTGGAGTTCGGTTCTTCCAGGTAGCCCGGTACGGACTTGCCTTCGCTGTGACCGGCGATGTACTGACCGCGCACCACTTGCGTGGTCAGGCCTTCCGGGCTGATCGGCGCCAGCGCCTTGAGCACTTTTACCTTTTCGTCACGGATGCTGTCGGCAGACAGGTCGGCCGGCGGGTCCATGGCGATCAGGCACAGCAGCTGCAGCAGGTGGTTCTGGATCATGTCGCGCAGTTGGCCGGCCTTGTCGAAGTAGCCCCAACGGCCTTCGATGCCGACCTTCTCGGCCACGGTGATTTCCACGTGGGAGATGTAATTCTGGTTCCACTGGGTTTCGAACAGGCTGTTGGCGAAACGCAGGGCGATCAGGTTCTGGACGGTCTCTTTGCCCAGGTAGTGGTCGATGCGGTAGGTGCGGTTCTCCGGGAAGAACTGCGCCACGGCGTCGTTCACTTTGCGCGAGGACTCCAGATCGGAGCCGATCGGTTTTTCCAGGACCACGCGGGTATTTTCTGCCAGACCGACTTTCGCCAGGTTCTCGCAGATCGCGCCGTACACCGCCGCCGGGGTGGCGAAGTAGGCAATCATGCGTTGAGTGCTGCCAGCCAGTTCGGCCAGCGCCACGTAATCTTCAGCCTTGAGGAAGTCGACATGCAGGTAGCTCAGACGCGCCAGAAAGCGCTCGGCCACGGCCTCGTCCAGTTCTTTGCCGACGTAACGGCGCAATTCGGCGGCGATGAATGCCAGGTGCTGCTGCTCGGTGCCGTCTTCACGGGCCAGTGCGATGATGCGCGTGTCCTCGTGCAACAGGTCAGCGCCATCGAGGTGATAAAGGGCAGGAAACAGCTTGCGCAAGGCCAGATCGCCGAGAGCGCCGAACAAGGCAAAGGTGCACGGTTCAACCGTAATCGAAGGCATGATGTTTGTTCTTTTATCAAGTTAAGCTACAAATACCTTTTTTCAAGGCATCACTCAAGGGAAAATGTAGTAATAACCACAACATTTTCGCAAAATACAGATTCCGAGTGGTGGTCGGTCGGAGCCATCAGTAGGATAGGCCACCGTCACGGGCCACATCAAAGGCCCAATTTGCATAGCCCGGCGCAACTTTGCGCAGGTGAATTAGGAATTCCATATGGACCGCGTGCGAAATTTACTGGAACAGATCCAGAGTCGCCTTGAAGAGCTGAACAAGGCCGAACGCAAAGTCGCCGAGGTGATCCTGCTCAACCCGCAGCAGGCCACCCGCTTCAGCATCGCCGCCCTCGCCCAGGCGGCGTCGGTGAGCGAGCCGACGGTCAACCGTTTCTGCCGTTCGTTCGGTGTCAGCGGCTACCCTGAACTCAAGCTGCAACTGGCGCAGAGCCTGGCCAGTGGCGCAGCGTATGTCAGCCGCGCGGTGGAGGCCGATGACAATCCAGAGGCCTACACGCAGAAGATCTTCGGCAGCGCCATCGCCTCGCTGGACAGCGCTTGCCAGGCGCTGGACCCGAACCTGATCAGTCGTGCCGTCGACCTGTTGATTCAGGCACGGCAGATCCACTTCTTCGGCCTCGGCGCTTCGGCGCCGGTGGCGCTGGATGCACAGCACAAGTTCTTCCGCTTCAACCTGGCGGTCACCGCACATGCCGATGTGCTGATGCAGCGGATGATTGCTTCGGTGGCGCACACCGGTGAGTTGTTCGTGATCATTTCCTACACCGGGCGTACGCGTGAACTGGTGGAAGTGGCGCGCATTGCCCGGGAGAACGGCGCTTCAGTGCTGGGCCTGACTGCCGAGAACTCGCCGCTGGCCAAGGCCAGCACCTTGAGCTTGAACATCCCGTTGCCGGAAGACACCGACATCTATATGCCGATGACCTCGCGGATCATTCAGTTGACCGTGCTTGATGTGCTGGCGACCGGCATGACCTTGCGTCGCGGGGTGGATTTCCAGCCGCATCTGCGCAAGATCAAAGAGAGTTTGAATGCCAGCCGGTATCCGGTGGGTGACGAGTTCAATTGATCTCTGACGGCTGATCGTTCCCACGCTCTGCGTGGGAACGATCAAGCCGCCGCCCACGCCTGCAAACTCAAATGCGCCTTCTCCCCGGGCGCCAGATGCAGGCTGTCAGTGCCGCCCGCCGCGGCTTCAACACAGACAAACTCCGTCACCTCATCCCAGCTCACCCCCAGCAACGGCCGCGCACCCGGGTGCCAGACGACCGTGTCGGCGCTGTCGCCCGTATCAATGCACAGCTCGCGCTGCCAGGCGTGATCTTTCAGCTGCAATTCGCCGTCATGCTGGAACACCCGCTGACAACCGCCATCGACACGCAACTCACCTTCCTGCTGGCAGGACTGGCGGCTCAACTGGTCATAACCTTGCGCGCCTTCGAGCCCAGACAGCGCTATCTCACCGACGTCGCCAATACGCCAGTAAGCATGCAAAGCCTGGCTCAACTGGCACGGCATGTCGTCCTGATGCTCGGTGCTCAGGCGCAATTCCATGCGTTCGCCCAGATGCGCGTGCAGGTCCGCCTGCCAGTCGCACAGCTGCAACTGCCAATGCAGGCGCACGCCGTCGTCGGCACTGCTGCTGTCGATCAGTTTCCAGTCGAGCAGTCGCGCCCAGCCATGGGAAGGCCACGCGTTTTCGCTCGGATGACGGCCATACCACGGCCAGCACACCGGCACGCCACCGCGAATGGCGCCAACGTGCGGCCACTTCGCCGCACACCACAACCACGGTTTCTGCCCACGCGGCTGAAAGTGCAGCAACTGCGCACCCTGACGACTGAACACCGCCTGACACAGCGGATGATCGATCACCAGCACATCGCGCATCTGATAGCGCTCCCAGGCGAACACCGGTTGTTCGCGCAGGGATTTGAAGAAGCGTTGCAGCGGATGCTCATGCATTGGCCACGGTCCTGAAAATCATGGGGGTACTCAATTACCTTTGTGCCCAGTGAGAGTGAACACTGTGGCGAGGGGATTTATCCCCGATGGGGCGCGAAGCGGCCCTGAACCAATTGCATACGGTATGTCAGGGGGAAAACGGTTGCAGGTTTGGGGTCGCTTCGCAACCCATCGGGGATAAACCCCCTCGCCACAGACCTGTGTCGCAAAAAAAAGCGGACAGCCTTGGCTGTCCGCAAATATGCGCACATAGAGAGGAGCTTATCGCAACAGCGTTAGAACACCGACTGAATTTTCAGGCCCGCGACCAATGCGTTGTCCACTGCATCAACACCGCCCGGGTGAGTGATGTACTGCAGGTTAGGACGCACCGTCAGCCAGTTGGTGACGTGGAAGCCGTAGTTGATCTCGTAGTTGTATTCAGTGTCACGAATTGGCGAGAACACCGGGTTGTCGTAGTCCGAGACACCGTTGGAAGCATTCAGCAGCTCGGCGTTTTTCTTCACGTCATCGTTGACGTGGATACGCGCCGCGCCAATGCCGACGTCATCCTTCGGACGTGCGTCGAACGGGCCTTTGTAGACAAACATCACCGACTGGTAGTTGTCGATGAAGTTGGTGTCCTTGTCGTGGAAGGTCGCGTTGGCGGCAATGTTCAGACCACGGGTAGCATCACCGTTGTGGCTGGGGAGTTGCTGTTGCGCGACAAACCAGTAGCCGTGTTTGCTACTGTGAGTCTTGTAGGCGTCGCCGGTGGTAGCCGCGTCGAAACCGTTGACGTCTTCACGTACGTCGTTGGCGTCAGCCGTGCTCTTGTAGTAACCGATGCGGTATTCGCCCGGCAGGCTGTTGACCTTCGGCGACCAGACCAGCTCGACGGGAAGAACCGTACCTTTGGTGCCGCTGCCGCTGAGTTTGAAACCGTTGCCGTGTTCCAGCTGCGACGGGTTCTGGTTGTACGCACCGATTTGCGCGTAGAGCTCGTCGTTGATGTTGTACTTCACGCGGATCGCGGCCTGGCTGACGGGCCAGTTGTACCAGATGTTGGTCGCCCAGTTACCCACTTGCGAGCCGCAGAACGCCAGGTTCTGGAATTCGCACGGGAAGGTGTTGAAGTCTTCGCCTTCACCGAAGTAACCGGCCTTCACGTCGAGCTTGTTGTCGAAGAACTGGTGCTGTATCCACAACTGGGTCAGACGCACCATGTGGCCACGACCGTAGACTTCCTGCGACGACGACAAGGTGCCGGCACGCGGATCGCCAACGCGGTCGTTGGAGATGTTTTGACCGTTACGGTTGGTCAGCTGAATCTTGGCCTGGGTGTTGTCCCAGCCCCAAAGTTTTTGCAGGTCCAGCGCCACACCCAGACCGAACTGATCGCTGTAGCGACCGGTCTTGTCGTCGTTGTAGCCACCATGCAGGTTGGCGCCCATTTCCCCGACGTAATCAGCCTTGATGTCGATACCTTGCTCGATCAGCTTGGTACGCTCGCCACCCCAGTCGCCGGTCATCCATTTCGAATCGGAGCTGAATGCATCGGCAGCCATTGCATTGCCGGCCAGCACCAATGCCGCCGCAGCTGACACTTGGCAGATCAACCGGGCATTGACGTGTTTCTTTTTCATCCCTACATCCTCGTCTTTATTGTTATTAACTGTTTTTATCTAACGCGGTTTACATAAATTGCGATGGATTACAGGCAATCCACGGCGTGCTCCTTTGTAGGAGTGAGCCCTGTGGCGAGGGGATTCATCCCCGATGGGCTGCGAAGCGGCCCCAAAAGCCGGGTCTGCTGCGCAGACCATCGGGGATAAATCCCCTCGCCACAAAAGCCCGCTCCCACATTTGATCTTCAGCGGCCTTTGAATTGCGCGACGTTCGCCGACCGCGCTTCGGTTTGCGCCTGGCCCGCAACGCCCAGACGCTCGCCAGTCTTGGCATCAAACAACAACACTTTCGACGGATCGAACTGCAGTGTCAGGGTCTCGCCCACCTGCGGTGCCACGTCCGGTGCCAGACGGCAGCAGACCTTGGTTTCATTCAGGTTGACGAACACCAGGGTGTCCGGACCGGTCGGCTCGGTAACCTGCACTTCGGCCTTGATGCTCGGCAAGCCATTGCCCTCGCCGTTCGCCAGAACAATCTGTTCCGGGCGCAGGCCGAGGATCACTTCGCGATCTTCAAGACCGGCGTCCTGCATGCTCATCGGCAGCTCGCAACGCGCCTGGCCGCTGTCGAGCAGCGCCAGCAAACGGCCGTCCTTGCGTTGCAGGCGCAGCGGAATGAAGTTCATCGGCGGCGAACCGATGAAGCTCGCCACAAACAGGTTGGCCGGGTCGTTGTAGATCTCTTTCGGCGTGCCGAACTGCTGGATAATGCCGTCCTTCATCACCGCCACTTTGTCGCCCAGGGTCATCGCTTCGATCTGGTCGTGGGTCACGTAAACGGTGGTGGTTTTCAGACGCTGGTGCATCAGTTTCATTTCGGTGCGCATCTCGACGCGCAGCTTGGCGTCGAGGTTGGACAGCGGTTCGTCGAACAGATAGATCTTCGGCCGCCGCGCCAAGGCACGGCCCATCGCCACACGCTGTTGCTGACCACCGGAGAGCTGACCCGGCTTGCGGTTCAGCAGGTGTTCGATCTGCAGCAGCTTGGCGACGCGTGCGACTTCTTCGTCGATCGCCGCCTGAGGCATCTTGCGAATCTTCAGGCCGAATTCGATGTTCTCGCGCACGCTCATGGTCGGGTACAGCGCGTAGGACTGGAACACCATGGCGATGTCACGATCCTTCGGGCTCATGCCGCTGACGTCCTGATCACCGATCATGATCGCGCCGCCGGTGATGGTTTCCAGACCGGCGATGCAGTTCATCAAGGTCGATTTGCCGCAGCCAGACGGGCCGACGAGGATCAGGAATTCGCCTTCCTTGATCGACAGTTCGATGTTCTTCAGGGTGTCCGGCAGGCCGGCACCGTAGGTCTTGTTGACGTTGCGAAGTTCGAGCGTTGCCATGATTACCCCTTGACTGCGCCGGCCGTCAGCCCGCGCACGAAATACTTGCCTGCGACCACATAGACCAGCAGGGTCGGCAGGCCGGCGATCATCGCCGCTGCCATATCAACGTTGTATTCCTTGGCGCCGGTGCTGGTGTTGACCAGGTTGTTCAGCGCCACCGTGATCGGCTGCGAATCACCGCTGGAGAACACCACACCGAACAGGAAGTCGTTCCAGATCTGGGTGAACTGCCAGATCAGGCAGACCATGATGATCGGCGTCGACATCGGCAGAATGATGCGACGGAAGATCGTGAAGAAACCCGCGCCATCCAGACGTGCAGCTTTCACCAGTGCATCAGGAATGCTCACGTAGTAGTTACGGAAGAACAGCGTAGTAAACGCCAGACCGTAAACCACGTGGACAAACACCAGGCCGGTGGTGGTGCTTGCCAGGCCCATCTTGCCAAGGGTGAACGAGGCCGGCAGCAACACGGTCTGGAACGGCAGGAAGCAGCCGAACAGCAGCAGACCGAAGAACAGCTGCGAACCGCGGAAACGCCAGAACGACAGCACGTAACCGTTCAACGCACCGATGGCGGTGGAGATGGCCACGGCCGGCACGGTGATCTTGATCGAGTTCCAGAAGTAACCGTCAACCGTGGCCCAGGCCTTGACCCAGCCGATGCCGCTGACCACGGTCGGCCAGCTCAGCAGGTTGCCAGTGCTGATGTCTTCCGGGGTCTTGAAGCTGGTCAACAGCATCACCACCAGCGGGATCAGGTAGAGCAATACCGCGAGGATCAGCACCGCGTAGATCGCCACGCGGCTCAGGCTGAAGGCGGGTTTGGCAGCGAGACTAGTCATTACGCTTGGTCCTCAGCTCGGAGTACAGGTAAGGCACGATGATCGCGAGGATCGCACCGAGCATCAGAATCGCGCTGGCCGAGCCCATGCCCATCTGGCCGCGACTGAAGGTAAAGGAGTACATGAACATCGCCGGCAGGTCGGAGGAATAACCCGGGCCACCGGCGGTCATCGCCGCGACGAGGTCGAAGCTCTTGATCGCAATGTGGGCCAGAATCATCACCGCACTGAAGAACACCGGGCGCAGGCTTGGCAGCACCACTTTCCAGTAGATGGTCGGCATGCTCGCGCCATCGATCTGTGCGGCACGGATGATCGATTGATCAACGCCACGCAGGCCGGCGAGGAACATCGCCATGATGAAGCCCGAGGCTTGCCAAACCGCGGCGATCACCAGGCAATAGACCACGCGATCAGGGTCGATCAGCCAGTCCAGACGGAAGCCTTCCCAGCCCCAGTCACGCAACAATTTGTCCAGGCCCATGCCCGGGTTGAGCAGCCATTTCCACGCGGTACCGGTGACGATCATCGAGAGCGCCATCGGGTACAGGTAAATGGTGCGGATAAAGCCTTCGCGACGGATGCGCTGGTCGAGGAACACCGCCAGCAGCACGCCGATCACCAGGGTGATACCGATGAACATGCCACCGAACACCGCGAGGTTCTTGCTCGCGACCCACCAGCGGTCGTTGTCGAACAGCCGTGCGTATTGCGCCAGACCCGCCCACTTGTAGTTCGGCAGGAAGGTCGAGGTGGTGAACGACAGCACGAACGTCCACAGGATGTAGCCATAGAAGCCCACCAGCACGATGAACATGCTCGGCGCCAGCACCAGTTTCGGTAGCCAGCGCTGCAGTGCATCGAACGGCGAGGCCTTGCTGAACACAGCAACAGAACTCATGGGAAAATCCAGAATAAAGATGACAGGGCATTCCCTTGTAGGAGTGAGCCTGCTCGCGATTGTGGTGTGTCAGTTGATGAATCTGTTACCTGACAAACTGCTATCGCGAGCAGGCTCACTCCTACAGGGGCCAAGGATTACTTGGCTGACTGCACCGCTGCGCCGAGTTTCTTCGCAGCATCGGCCGGGTCGGCTTTCGGGTCGTTGATGTAGTTGGTCACGACATCAAAGAACGCGCCCTGCACCGCCAGCGTGGTCGCCATGTTGTGCGCCATGCTCGGTTGCAGGCCACCGGACTTGGCGTCTGCCAGGAAGTCCTTGGCAGCAGTCTGGGCGCAGGAATCGAAGCCGAGCTTGTCCATGTTGTTCAACATGTCGTTGCGAACCGGGATCGAGCCTTTGTTGATGCTGAAGACTTTCTGGAAGTTTTCACCCAGCACCACTTTGGCGATGTCCTGCTGACCGGCCGCGGTGCCCGCGTCCTTCTGCTTGAACACAGCAAGGGAGTCGATGTTGTAGGTGAACGCCTTGTCGGTGCCCGGGAACGCTACGCACTCGTAGTCCTTGCCGGCGACTTTCTTGGCCGCGGTCCATTCGGACTTGGCCCAGTCACCCATGATCTGCATGCCGGCCTTGCCGTTGATGACCTTGGCCGCTTCCAGGTTCCAGTCCTGGCCTTTGCCGTCGGCGTCCATGTAGGTCGCGACTTTCTTCAGCTCGGTCAGCGCCTTGACCATTTCCGGACCGGTCAGCGCCTTGTTGTCCAGATCGACCAAGGCTTTCTTGTAGCCATCAACACCCATGACCGACAGCACCACGGCTTCGAACACGGTGCTGTCCTGCCAAGGCTGACCGCCGTGGGCCAGCGGGATGAAGCCCGCAGCTTTCAGCTTGTCGCCGGCGGCGTAGAATTCTTCGAGGGTGGTCGGGTTCTTGGTGATGCCGGCTTTCTTGAAGACTTCCGGGTTGATCCACAGCCAGTTCACGCGGTGAATGTTCACCGGCACGGCCACGTAATCACCGTCGTACTTCACGGTATCGGAGACTTTCTTGTCGAGCAGGCTGTCCCACTTTTCCGACTTGGCGACGTCTTTCAGCACGTCGGTGTCGAGCAGACCGGTGGACGCCCATTCCTGGATGTCCGGGCCTTTGATCTGAGCAACGCCAGGCGGGTTGCCGGCGACTGCGCGGCTTTTCAGCACGGTCATGGCCGTGGCACCGCCACCGCCGGCGACAGCGCCGTCTTTCCAGGTGAAACCGTCTTTTTCGACTTGGGCCTTGAGCACATCAACAGCGGCTTTTTCGCCACCGGACGTCCACCAGTGCACGACTTCGACCGAACCTTTGGATTCGGCAGCGGAAACACTGAGAGGCAGAATTGCGAGCGGGAACAGGGAGGCGACAGAAATGACAGTAGCGAGGCGAGAAATCGCATTCATCTGAGATGTACCTTTCTTGTTGTTATGCATGCAAGTCTGGTGCTTGCGCTGCACAGGAGTTTAAACAGGGCGATTCCCTTCGCAGGTAACGAAGGGATGCGCAAATGTCACCACATGGTTACACAGGAACAGTCCGGGACAATTGCGCCAGAGCCGTCGCCATACTCGGTGACAAGGGTAGACGAGGAATCAGCACCGCCTGCCACGCGTGGTAGAGATCGGGTTTGCCCGGCCAGATATCGGCACTCGGACGGTTTTGCGGACTGAGTTCATGATGCCAACTGCCATCGCAGCGATCGATGAAATGGTTTTCGCAGAACTCCCAGAACCGCCGGTACCAGGTTTCGTATTGCTCATCGCCAGTACGTTTGAGCAAGGCGCTGGCAGCGGCGCTGGCCTCGGCATGGGTCCAGTGCAAGCGATGGCGGACTACGGCTTTGTTATCCCAGTCGAGGGTGTAGACAATCCCCGGCGCGCCATCGACGTCCCAGCCGTGACGGCAATTCTGCTCGAAGAGTTTTTGCGCATCGGTCGCCAGCCAGCCGGGCGTGAGCATGCCGGCCTGAACCCGCGCCGCTTCGAGGTGCAGCAACAGCCGCGCCCACTCGAAACCGTGTCCAGGGGTGGTGCCGTAAGGGCGGAAACCGTCGGCCGGGTTGTCGTGGTTGTACTCGCACAGCGGTTGCCAGTCGTGGTCAAAGTGTTCGATGACCATGTAACCGTTGGCCGCGGCGTGACCGTGAATCACCCGCTCGACGATGCGTTGCGCACGCACCAGCCAGCGCGGGTCTTCGGTGACATCGGCCAGCGCGAGAAACGCTTCGGTGGCGTGCATGTTGCTGTTGGCGCCGCGATAGGCTTCTTCTTCGTGCCAGTCGCGATTGAAGAATTCGCGCATGGCGCCCTCTTCTTCGCTCCAGAAATAAGTGTCGATGATGTCGATGGCGTCATCCAGCAACGCCTGGGCGCCGGGGCGTTGCGCGACCACCGCAGAGCTGGCCGCGAGCGCCACGAAGGCATGCAGATAGGCGTTCTTGCCGGTGTTGCCATCGCGGTGTTCGGCGACCGCAAACCAGCCGCCATGCAGTGCATCACGCAACGGCCCGCGCAAGGCGGCGATGCCGTGATCGACCAGTTCAGCGAACCCCGGCAGGCCCTGAATATGGGCCATGGCGAAGCTGTGGGTCATGCGCGCGGTGTTCATGGTTTCGGCTTGCGCGTGCGCCGGCAAACGGCCGCGCTCGTCGAGGTTGCCGAAACCTTCGGGCAGTCTGGAATTCCTGGCGAATGCCAGCAGGCGCAGACCTTCGTCGGCGAGCCATTGCTGGTGGGCTGGGGCATTCAGCCAACTGCTGAAGCCTGGGAGCAAAAGATCCATGGGTGGCCTTTTTTGTTGTTATGACTGCGGGGAGTCTAAACAACGGGCCGGGGTGGGCTTGTAACGAAGGGGGCGGGCTTTGTCACTGATCCGTGACAAAAGAGCCACCCTCACCCCAGCCCTCTCCCGGAGGTAGAGGGGGCCGACCGCAGGATGCTGAAGAGTTGCGCCGACCTGAAAGTGCTGTACCGAATCCATAATCGACTCAATGCATCAGGTCGGCGGATAGCCAAATACACCTCGGTCAGTCCCCTCTCCCCCCGGGAGAGGGCTAGGGTGAGGGAAAGCTTTGGATTCAATCCACCGAACGCGGCAATTGCAGGGTCACCCGCAACCCACCCTCACGCAGATTCTGCAACGTCACCTCCCCACCATGGCTGTGGGCAATATTGCGCGCGATGCCCAACCCAAGCCCATAACCCTGCTGCTGCCCCGCCAACCGAAAGTGTGGCTCGAACACCTGTTCCAGCCGCTGCTCCGGCACACCCGGGCCTTCATCGTCGACGTGCAGGACAAACGCGCGCTCATCGTCATCGATGTGCAGATGTGCGTTCTGCCCGTACTTCAACGCGTTATCGATCAGGTTGCCGATGCAGCGTTTCAACGCCAGGGGCTTACCCGGATACGCCGCCAGTGCCTTGCCTTGCTGGGTCACGCGGCCATTTCCATTGGGCGCCAGGTACGGCTCCACCAGACAATCGAGCACATGGTTGAGATCCACTGGCTCGATGTTCTCGTGGATGTCGGTGTCTTTCACGCACTGCAGTGCCCCCTTCACCAGCAACTCCAGCTCATCCAGATCACGGCCGAACTTGGCTTGCAGTTGCTCGTCTTCCAGCAGCTCGACGCGCAAGCGCAGGCGGGTGATCGGCGTGCGCAGGTCATGGGAAATCGCGCTGAACAACTGGCTGCGTTCGGTCAGGTAACGGCTGATGCGCTCGCGCATGGTGTTGAACGCACGGCCCACTTCCACCACTTCACTGCCGCCGCCCTCGGCCACCGGTTCGACGTCGGCCCCCAGCGACAGGTCCCGCGCCGCCCGCGCCAGGCGCTTGAGTGGCCGGCTCTGCCAGTGCACCAGCAGACCGATGAACAACAGCAAAAAGCCGCTGGTGAGGACGATGAACCACACCTGCTGCGCCGGCAGGCCTTGTTCTTCGAGACTGGTGTAGGGCTCGGGCAGCAACGACGCGATGTACAGCCACTCGCCCGGGGCCATTTGAATCTGGGTGACCAGCACCGGCGGGTTCACCGGTTCCAGGGTCAGCGCGTAATGCGCCCAGGAGCGTGGCAGCTCATCGAGCTTGAGTCCGGCGTTGAAAATTCGCAGGTCTTCGGGGCTGACGAAGGTCACCGAGATATCAGCATCATGGCCCAGCGACTGGCGCAGCACTTCGTCCACCGCTTGCATCACTGCGGCCTTGCGCGGGGTCACCGGCAACACGTCCATGCCCAGCGGTTTGTCATTGAGCGTCACCACGAAACGGGTGCCGCCCATGCTGCGCAACTGGTCGAGCACCAGCGGCCGATACGCCACTGGCAGCGAACGGAAATAGCTGACGCTGGCGGTCATCGAATGGGCGAGGCTGCGGGCGCTGGTGACCAGGCCTTCGAGCTGGGTCGCGCGCAGTTGCGAAACCCAGATCACGCTCGACAAGGTCTGCGCAAACAGCACCGCCAACAGGGTCAGCAGGAGCATCCGCCCGAGCAGCGAACGCGGCACCGGCACTTTGCTGGCGAGCCGGCGCAGCGACTCAGTGACCATTGCCGGCAACCACATTGGCTGCCAGTTGGTAGCCGCTGCCGCGCACGGTGCGGATCAGGCGCGGCGGTTTTTCCGTGTCGCGCAGACGCTGGCGCAGGCGACTGACGGCCATGTCGACAATGCGATCGAGCGGCATCAGGTCACGGCCACGGGTGGCGTTGCCGATGGTGTCGCGGTCGAGGATTTCCTGCGGGTGATCAAGAAACAACTTCAGCAACGCGAAGTCGGCGCCGGAGAGAATCACTTCCTCGCCGTCGGTGTGGAACAGCCGATGGCTGACCATGTCCAGCCGCCACTCGTCGAAGGCCAGCACTTCACTGCCACTGCGCTCCTGGCCGAACTGCGCACGACGCAGCAACGCCTTGATCCGCGCTTGCAGTTCACGAGGGCTGAAGGGTTTTCCGAGGTAATCGTCAGCGCCGAGCTCCAGACCGATCACCCGGTCGGCCTCGTCGGAACTGGCGGTGAGCATGATGATTGGCACCTGCGCCTGACGCGGATGCTGACGCACCCAGCGGCACAGGCTGAAGCCGTCCTCGTCGGGCAGCATCACATCGAGGATCACCAGATCACTGGGCGCCTCGTTGAGTGCCTGACGGAAACTGGCGCCATCGGCCGTGGCCCGCACCTGAAACCCGGCACGGGTCAGGTAGGTTTCCAGCAACTCGCGTATTTCCTGGTCGTCATCGACCAACAATATCGACTTGTTGACTGAGCTCACTTCGAAGGCATCCTTGTTGTTGGAATTGGGGCGGATTATGCCTGATGAACCGATCGTTCCCACGCTCTGCGTGGGAACGCCTCTGGGGACGCTCCGCGTCCAGTGACGCGGAGCGTCACGGGCTGCATTCCCAC